>JBBQMJ010000181.1:0-6774 GCA_038328815.1 Fimbriimonadales bacterium
GAAGCTGGCGGTGTATCGCCGGTTCTACAACGAGCAGCGGCCCCATTCGTCACTTGGTTACCGCCCTCCGGCAGTGGCCGCTATGTCAACATCAGGAGGAAGTCTGCAGTTTTGAATGGACTACTCGATGGGGGCAGACCATCACCTGGGCGGCGAGCGGTAATGGCTCGGCTGTTCTGTACGGCTTGGCGATTCGTTTCGACTCTGTTTTAACAGGAACCTTTGTCTGCTTAGAACCGACGGCAGAAAACCATCCAAGTTGACCAGCAAAGGCCGGAGCAACCGTATTAAACACAAGCGTCGCCGAAAGGCAAAGGGACAGAACCCTAAACGAACGATGTTCCATGACAAAACTCCCGAATATCCCGCACAGTCCTGATTTCACCGAAAATCCTAGCCTAGTACCTGGCTGACTGATTCATATCGAATACTGCCAGCCAAGGCCGACTTAGGACACGTCCAGCGAGATTACCAGCATTTTCAAAAATTATTCGGCAGAGCTGAATTTTGTGATACAGTCAGCAATGTCGGGAAACTCTGTTAAGAGAACTTCATCCATCAGAATCGGATGCTTCTCATGTCCATTTGCGCATTAAGATTGCGCATAGTTCGCCGAGACCTCTTTAGACTGCGACATGCTAAGGCAACCGGTGCAAGTTTCGGGAAGGGGTCGTGGTGCTGCAAAGGAACGGGGAGCCCTACAAGCGGCACTTAGAGCAGGTGCACATCCGACCAAGCAGCGCATTCAAAACAAACCACCACTCGATCCGATATCAAAGCTCCGCTTTTCTCCGGCCCGATCATCGCCAGAGCTTCGGGTCTACGAGCACAACCGGACAATAGAACGTTATGATCAATGCCTTGACACCTTTGACTGAAAGCTTTACCCGCGTGACAACTCCCGCTGAGATGTGAATCTTCTTCAAGAGCCGGCCATCAGCTTCGATCGTAATCCACTCGTCCTTTCTCGCAAACAAGGACACGTAAGCGTCTGGTACTCCAACTAAGCAGATTAGCTTGGCGAACTGTCGGTCAAGCTTATAGACAGCTACACTCTCTTCTCCGGAGCGCGAGTCGATGAATTCATAGCCAGTAAAGAGTTGCCGGCCAATCATAACATCCCTATCGGTCGCAGTGGGATCACGACTGTTGAGCGATCCTTCGTAGACCTGGTGAAGGCCAACCGGGTTCTCGGGCGCTCGAACGATTGGCTCTGGAGTTTGATCTTGAGCGTCGCGACTCGGCCGATCACCATCCGGCACGGCAGTTTTTTGAGCTGCGGCCTCCCGGTTGACCGCACTCGAGTCTTGTCTGGTTTGAGAGGGAGGTGGAGGACTCGATGTGGGCGGGCTGACTGTCAGGGCGCTACCTGGGTTACTAGGCGGATTCGAACCAAAGAGCTTCGCCACGACGATCCCGCAGGAGAAGAAGACTAGTATGAGGCCTCCAACCACCACGACTCCAAGCGCGGTAATGGTGCGCTGGCCAGTTTGATTCAAAGGATTGCTCTGGTTCTCAAGCCGGCCAGTCGGAGGCGTTGCGGTTGTTGCCTCGACGTCAGCTGCTTTCGGGTTATCATCTGTAATCGGAATTATTCTTTGCTCTACCTCGAGCGCATCGGTATTCGACTGGTCTGGCTCATTAGTTTGCCGAGCGGCAGCCACGTGTACTGCACCCGTGTCGCTATCGGTTATACCCCTCGGGCCAGAGGCTTCATCGCTGCCATCAACAGAAGTACGTGCCTCAGTCGTGCCCATTGGCCATGGTTCTTCCTCGCCTAATGGGTGGCACAAGTCATCGCCCAAGCTTGTGCTACTAGATTCACCCATGTTGAAGCTGATTAAGGGCTCGTCGAAACCTGATGTTTCAAGACGATCCTCCGTCTCGTCTTCACACTCCTGCTCATCAGGTTCACTTGGTTCACTGACTGTCTCTGGATCAACTAACGCCTGAGACGGCCGACTGACCAGTTCAGCTTCAATATCGGCGAGGTGTTGGTCCAGTTCGGCAACCCGCTCCTTCACCCAGAGCCAAGAGTCTTTGGTAACCTTGTCTTTGGGCCAGCTCTTGAGGTTGATCCCGTCCTCGAAGAGATCGAAGGCTCGCCGCAGCTCCTCTTCGGTTGCGGTTGTGCGCCGTCGCCAGATTTCCTCGAAATCATGAACATCACAACTCCAGCCTTCACCTTCGAGGCAGATGCCGCAACCCTCTCGCAGCCGAAGAGCTAATCCAGTCCGTCTTAGGAAATCGTAGCGTCCACCTTGGCCAAAGCGCGGCTCTTTGTTGGCCTTATCAACCAGGGTCCGGATGCTCTCATAGGTTCCCAGCCGCCGCCTATTCTCGACGTTGTCGAGAAACGGCTCATTTGATAACAGCAACAGTCTCAAGAAGGTGCCGGCGGTCCGATCTGGCAGCGTTACTTCCTGCCCGTTTCGAAACGCCCGAAACGCGCCAAAGAGATGAAACCGTACGTGATTGGTCCCCATGGTCTTGCTCAACTACACCCCTCAGAGAGGGGTCAGTTCGTTGCTCCGCGGGCATGTAACACTAAATTTTTCTAACCTCAGTATAGCCGTCAGCAACATTCCGCATGGTTTTCCGTTTGCTTGCGAATCCTTCCGCAAGCTTCTTCTCGGTTAGGCGAGTACAAATGAGCAAGCGCTCGCAAGAACTCTATATCGCACTCGCGATTTGTTGTTACGCAAGCGAGCAACGAGTAGGTGAGAAATGAATAAGACGTTGGGCCCCACGCCGACAAGTCAAATATCGGCCCTTCAAGCCGTAGGGTATCTGACACTTCATGCTTTCGATGCTCTCTTTCCCTTGGTGCCTGAGCCCGTGCCAGTTAAGCCCGTGCCAATCCCGCTACCTAAAGCCGCACCTAAAGTGGAACCGGTGTCCCCCAAAGTTTATGAGCCACCGCCGATAGTCGGTTTCCTCGTCGGCTGGAACTATTCCTATCTGAGCCAATGGGAACCAGTCTGTGCTACTGATGAAGAGCTCGACCGACACGTGTTGCTGATTGGTGGCACCGGTTGCGGCAAGACCACGCTGATGACCCGGCTCTTTATGCATTCAGTTTTCGAGGAGGCGCAGCATGCCTAACATCGTGATTGATCGCTTGGGTGATCTGGCCGATGATCTTATTAAGCGATGTTGGATGTCTAACATCTCTCCTTGGCATCTATGCGTCATCGATCCGATTGATCGAACATGGACGATGCCGTGCAATCCGTTTCTTGATTCTGGCGAGCCCCATGCCGTTGCCGATGGGTTTGTCGATGCGGTCCGGCGTCACTCTTCCTCTTGGGGGGTTGAGATCGATCAAAACCTGCGCCACATTGTCCATGCCTTAGTTCAGGCGCGACAGAGTCCGCTGGAAGTGGATCGGGTATTCACCGACGCTGAGTTTCGGCGATCATTAATCCGAAAGCTCTCAGACGTCTACACCCGAGACTTCTTCGAGCGACTTGACCGGGCTTCTAACGAGCGACGAACCCAGTGGCATCTAGCGATCAGCAATAAGCTGAGCCCGTTCCTCTTCAATCCCCATTTGCGCCGAATGCTGGCCAGTAGCAGCAGTATCTCGTTTGAAAAGGTCCTTGGTCGAGCTGAATCGATCGTCTTGATCTACCTTCGCCGGGAAAAACTCCATGGCGCTGGCGACCTGCTCGGAGACCTGCTGCTGCAGAAGATCTGGCAAGCCGTCCAAGCTCGGGGTGCTCCAAGTGGTCCGAGTCGGACGACGCTGTTTTTGGATGAGTTTCAACATTTTGCCCACGGCTGCGTTGGCGATATGATTACGCTTGGTAGGCACTACGGTTTGCGCCTCGTCGCTGCCCATCAGACCCAGGCCCAACTCGATCCTGAGACCAGGGCTATCCTGCGCAATAACGCGGCTGTTCGCGTGATCTTCAATGTCGGCCCGGTTGACGCCAAGGAAATCGCTCCTGAACTCTTCGAATGGAACCTGGCTGCAGCTCGGGCGGAGCTGCTCAGATTGCGGACTGGCGAAGCCTACGTGGCTCGCCGGGGACAGCATCCGGTTCGAGTTTGTACGCCGGACATCGAGCGAAACCAGTACCCCGGCCGCGAGGTTGATGTTGCTGACTATCGAGAACTCGCTTTGCAGTGGAGCAACCGAAGTGTGGCTGAGGTCGATCGCGAGATCGACGAAAGATACCAGCTTCGCCAGCCGGCCCAGGACCGAGTGGAGACCGCCCCTCAGGAGGTGCGCCATGTTAGAGCTCCGTTCCAAAGCTCGACAACGCCGCCGAGAGCATCCTGACACCGCCCGGTTCTGCCGGTTGACGGAGCGTGACCGGGAGGTCATCAAAATAGTTGCCCTTCATGGCGCCGCCTCGCGACGGCAATTGGTTGACCTGGGGCTGTTCACGTCGACGAGTCGCGCTAATCGCCGACTGCGCCAGCTTTTTGACAACCGATATTTGCGCCGGACAAAGCTTGCGACCAGCTTATACTCGGCCGAGACGATCTATATTCTAGGTCCAAATGCCAGCCAGTTGGTAGCAGAGGAGACCGGTCTCGACAGTATCGAACTCGCTCGTCAAGCCCGCCGCCAGCCGGAGCGAATGTTTCTCGAGCATCACCTTTCGGTGTTGTCCGTTCGCCTTGCTTTGCGTAAAGAGACCGAGGATGTCCGCGTTTCGATGTTCGCATCAGAGCCCGAATGCCGGCATGAGTACGAAATCGTCAACGGCCTCCAGGTCATTAGACGCCTGGTCAAGCCCGATGCCTTCTGCCTTATTGAAGACGACTTAGGAGTGCTGCCGTGCTTTATCGAGCTTGATCGCGGCCACGTTTCGCTGCCCCAGATGAAGGGCGTGTTCGGCCGCTACGACTTATATCAAGCCGATGGAGCCTTCGCTGCGGCCTATGAAGTAGCCGAGCCTTTCCAAGTGCTCGTCATCACGACCGCCGGTGAGCGCCGGATTAAGCATCTCGCCGCTTTGGTACCGGAAGGAAGCATTGAGGTGAAGTTCGCTCTCTACGCTGAAGTCGTTCGGCAAGGGTTCTTCGGCTGCCTTTGGTATGACAAGGCCGGGAGTGGACCGATCCAACTACTCGATCGCCCCGATGAGAGGGCCACCACTTGATGTATCGCGGTAAGGACGAGTGGCGCCCCGAGAAGCTCGCCTATCGAATCGGCGAGGCAGCCTTCGTCCTCAGCGTAAGCGAGTCGAAGATCAAGCGGCTCCTTCGCTCGAAGCAACTGGGACATATTAAGGACGAAGGCGTTACTCTAATCACGAGGCGTCAATTGGAAGATTATCTGCGAGCCAAAGAACTTGAACATGGGTGGGTGGGCCATTAAGCCGCCTTGCGACCATTCTTGAGCTCGGAATTTTTGATCAGGCGTTCAAGCTCCTTCCGCAGAATGTCGTGCGCCGCACTGAGAAACCGGGTGTAGTTGCGCAGATTCACGGTCAAGCCCTTGTGCTGCGAATCGCTACGATTGACACTATGGCCCATGTGCTCAAGGCGGGTCGATAAGCTGACCTTCGGGCAATACTTCTCTATCCACGTATTGTGGGACAAGCGGCAATCCCGCAGTTCCAAATTTTCAGGCAGTCCCGACTCCTTAAGAATCCGTCTCCATCTCCCGTAAACCACCTTCTTCATCCTTGGCTTGTTCTCACAGTTGGCAGGGAAGAGACAGCTGTCATTATCCTTCTGAAGTGGCTTCACTAATTTGGCTAAAGTTTGGCACATGGCCACAACGCGAATCTTGTCGCCCTTGGGTAATCCAATCTCCTGATGTCCCGTGGGGTCGAGTTTGACGGCACGATCGATGACGATCACGCCCTTCTCAAAGTCAATCTGACCGGACGTGATCGCCATTTGTTCACCCAATCGTAAGCCCGCTAGGAAGAAGAGGCCGAGAAAGGCGCGGTCCTCTGGAGTTTCGAGCTTGCGGATTGCGCGCATCGCGTCTTGAGGCGTCACGGCGATCGCCTCGCGTATTTCCGGCGTTTCGAGCCGCACCTTTGGGAACGGATTGCGCAAGTTCGGGACCTTCTCGTAGGTGTCGATCGCATCGTTTAGCACCTTGACGAGCACGCCTTGCACGTCCTTCATCGTTGCCTTCGACCGGCCAGCCTCCTTCATCTCCCGGAAGAAGGCTCGCGCGCGGTCAATGTCCAAGTGTTGGAGCGGCAACAGGCCCAAGTCCGAGCCTCGAACATGCGCGTTGTAACGGCTCACCTTGGTTGCGATGGTCGGAAGCTTCATGCCGTCTTCGCGCCAACGGCCTTGGTAGCCGTTCGCCGTCTTCCCGGCAAGATCGTCAAACCAAGCATTGAGGATCAAGGCTCGCTTTGCGTTGGCCTCCTCGATCTTCTGGCCGGTGTGGACGCGAGCCTTGAGATCCTTGAGAAATCGAGCCGCCTCAGCTTGGGCCGGGAATGTGCGATCGACACCGGCCAGTTGACCCGTGATCGGATCGTCATACGCCCACTGAACCCGCCACTTGCCGGCCAGCTTGCCGCTCAGCCGCTTTCGAATCGAGCCCTCACCCGCAATTGCCTTAGCCATGGTTCCTAAATTTTACCTCCTGGTTTAGGAACCAATCGTAGGAACCAGTTTAGACTCAAGTGAATCTGGTGGAGATGATGGGATTCGAACCCACGACCTCTGCAGTGCGATGCCCGAAATTGGTGGATTTGAAGAGGGCTCAATCACGGTTTTGCCTCACTCGTAAGTTCAAAATAGAGGCAGAATCGACCTCTGCAAGTCTTAGGTTGCAGAGGTCCT
>JBBQMJ010000182.1:0-6772 GCA_038328815.1 Fimbriimonadales bacterium
TTTCGGTGATGGAGCTGTTGTCATTGAGAACAAGGACGAGTCCTTCCGGATTCTCCGCGACTAGGAAATGGAGCTAGATCAGCCTCGACAACCTAGCCGCGTCCTTCGCATCGCCCATATCACGGATATCCACGTCCAGCCCGAGCTATCCGCTGCCCTTGGGATGGAAGCGTGCCTCAACCACGTGCAGGCGCAGAAGGACAAGCCGGACATCATCTTCACGGGTGGCGATCTGATCATGGACGCTTCGGGAGCGGACAAGGCCCGCGTCAAAAAGCTTTGGGATACATTCGGCCAGGTTCTTCGCGCAAACCTGGAGCTTCCCATCCGGCATTGCATTGGCAACCACGACGTGTGGGGGACTAGCGAGAGGGAAAAGTATAAGTCTGAGCCGCTATTCGGAAAGCGTTGGGCGCAGCAGGAGTTGGAACTCGAAACGCCTTACTACGGTTTCGATCAGGCTGGGTGGCATTTCATCGTCCTAGATAGCGCTTACCCATTTCCGGTGAGCGGATACACCGCCAGGCTTGACGAAGGTCAATTCGAATGGCTGCAAGACGATTTAGGGAAAGTCCCGCCTAGCACTCCAATCATGGTCCTTAGCCATATTCCGATTATTTCCGCCTGTGCGTATTTCGATGGCGACAACGAGATATCGGGTGACTGGGCGGTCCCCGGCATGTGGATGCACATCGACGCGCGGCGCATAAAGAATCTCTTCGCCAAGCACCCCAACGTTAAGCTTTGCATTAGCGGCCACATCCACCTTCTGGATCGGGTTAGCTACAACGGGGTTACCTACTGTTGTAACGGAGCAGCTTGCGCGGGCTGGTGGAAGGGCGACTACCAAGAATGCACCTTCGGCTACGCCATCATCGACTTGTACGACGACGGCTCATTCGAGAACGCCTATATCCCGTTCGGCTGGACCGCCCGATCTTAACACGGGCAACTAATAGACGCAAGAACCGCGTTTTTAAATAGGCAAATACGACATCAGAGATGAATCGTCAGTAAATAGAGTCAAAGGTCAGAGGCTAAGGGCACGGATGGTTCCGACATTGGAACCCTCATCCGTCGTCGCTGGAGCGATGGCCACCTTGCCCCAGATAAGGGAAGGAACGTTGCCCGTGGTCCTAAAGACCTAGCGCTGAATAAGAACTAAGAATGAGGGGTCCAGTCTGGTAAGACTCTTAGGGTCAACGAAACGAACTTACAGTAGAATTTTCAGCGTCAACCACCTGCTCCACTATTACAAAAGACACGCCCGATAGACTCCCACAAGCAAATGAAAGCTTCGACCCAGCGTCTGGTATTTGGCCTCGTCTTTTTCGGCGCAATCGTTTACCTCCTCTTGCCGGACGACGGCCCTCACAAGACCTCGCATAAGAAGCCGAAGGTGGCGATGGATGCGCTTGCTCTAAATGGCAGGGGCTTCACCAAGGCCGATTTCGATTCACATTTCACGCTGGTCGACGGCTCCGTTCGAAACGCCTTCAATCCTTTGATCAAGGTGATTTCGAATTCGACCCGTACTGGAACGGACAAATACGAACTCTCCCAGAGCTTGGCGGGCGAGGCGAACTGGGTATTTTCCGGTCTTGCTGTCGTGGACAGCGAGAAGATGGCGATCATGGAAAATCGGTCAACCCATGAGTCCGCGCTTGTTCGCGAAGGCGGCATGTTTAAGACATCGCGCGTGTTGCGCATTACACGCGACGGAATTGCCTTCCTCAATTCTAAGGGTATTGAGGAAACAGTGCTGCGATTCATAGGTGAAGATGCGTTTAAGGCAGCTCAAGCAACGGACCTCGGGCTTCAACCCCTCAGTATCCAACCCGCCCTGTCCGGCATGATTTCAAGCGGTAACGGAGACCAACCAATATCACTCCGAAGTGAGTCTAAGTGATCCCTATAAAGAGCCAAAAGAACCCCTTGAGGCTTAGAAAGCCCCTTCTCCTTGCCGCATTGGCGCTGGTAAGCATCGAAACGATGCTGGGGCAAGCGCCTGTTCAGAGCGCACCGGCGCAAGATGCGCCCAAAGCCGCAGCACAAGATGCGCCTGCTGCGCCCGCTGCCACGAAGGCTGCGCCACCAGTTCAGACGACGACCACAGCGCCCCACGCCAAGATGGTGATCAAGAATGGGCCCGCCGGACAGAAGATGCCACCCGGGATGCCCCCGGGTATGCCACCACCCGCGCCTAAGGCCTGGACACTGTTCAAGCTAGATCCCAAGAAAACGATCTTGCTCGATTTTACGGAGTCGAATCCCAACACCGTCTTCGCAATCATGTCTCGCGCATCGGGCATCACGATCCTCAAGGATCCGACCTTCAAATCGCCGCTCACCGTGAACAGTGCCAAGGCAGTCGGTCTCAAGTCGGCATTTGAGATGCTTGACACCGTTCTCAACTTCAGCGGCTACGAACTGCATAAGAAGGGCGACCTGATGGTCGTGGAAAAGATTCCGCCTCCCCCGCAGGCCCGCCCCATGCAGCCACCGCCCCAGCCGGACATGACGCCGATTGCCAAGGTTTATAGGCTTGAGAATGCTAACGCACAGCAGGTAGCCCGCGTTATTAACGAGGTCTTTGCGCAAGCACCTGCGCCCGCGGGCGGCGGAGGAATGCCACCAGGAATGCCGCCAGGAATGGTAATCAACGGGATGCCGATGGGCATGGGCAGTCCGGGTGGCACAGGCGGTGGCTCGCCTTCTCCAGTCAAGGTTTCTTTCGACGACTACGCCAACTCGGTTGTCGTTCTCGCTTCGCCTCCACTACAAGTTCAAGTCGAAGCCCTCATCAAGGAGCTTGACAAGAGCACGGAGCAGGCGCTTGAGACTGAAGTCTTCAAGTTTTCCCACGTGCCGGCCGATGACGCCTTAGGCGCGATCAAAAACATGCTCATCTCAAGGGCACCTACGGGTCGCGGAAGTAGGCAACCCGAATCCGGGGGTGGGACTAACTTCTTCTTCGGTCGCGGCTCCTCGGAAGACCAACCCGCCCAAAAGGGATCTCAGACTGCATTTGCGATCAAGCAGACAAACTCAGTAGTTGTCACCGCAACCAAAGCCAACCTGGATGCGGTGCGCATCCTTGTTAAGAGCATGGATGTGGATGCGGATTTCATTGGCACCACTTACGTTGTGCACCTCGAAAATGCGAAGGCGTCCGATGTCGCAACGATCCTGACGCAGGTCTTTCAAACTCGCCAAGACAATAGCAATCCCTTTGGATTCTTCTTCTTTGGCGACGGCAACCCACCGGACAAGAACAAAGCGGTGAACGACGTAGACGAATCCGGCAAGCTGGTCAACGTTCGCGACCTCACCGGTAAGGTGACCGTCACCGCCGACCCAAATACGAATAGCCTTCTCATCTCCACTCTTCCAGGAAACATGAAGACGATCAGGGGTGTCATTCAGCAGATCGATATGCCTGCCGAGCAGGTCATGATCGAAACAATCATCGTTGAAGCGACGCTCGACAAGACGACCAAGCTGGGAACGGAATTCAATATCTTGCAGGGCAAGGTGTTCAACAACATCAATACCAATTCGTCAAGCCAGACGAATTTCGGAATAAAGAGTGCCATTCCCCAGCCCAACGGCTACACCTACACGTTATCTGGACCGGGATACACCGCTTTTCTCAATGCCTTGGAGACCGATTCCAAATTCAAGGTCTTGTCCACTCCACGCATTTTCACGTCAAACAACGTCAAGGCTGAGATCAACGTGAGTCAGAAGGTGCCCTACGTGACCAGCCAACAGGTGAGCACGGTAGGCAGCACGTTCAACGACTATCAGTTCCTCGATGTGGGCATCATTCTCGACGTAACGCCACGTGTAACATCAGGCGGCCAGGTTGCCATGGACGTAACCCAAACCGCCAACGAGCTTCAAGGCTTCACGAGTTTCAACGCGCCTATTGTCAACAATCGCTCGGCGTTTACAACGGTTTCGGTGAAGGATGGTGACACGGTAATTCTGGGCGGCATCATCCGTGAGAACCACACGATCACGGAAAACAAAATTCCGATACTTGGCGATATTCCTTTTATCGGAAACTTGTTCAAGTCCTCCACCCACGAAAAGGGCCAGACGGAGCTCATGGTATTCCTAACCCCACACATCGTGCACACCGCTCATGATGCCAAGGCAATTCGGGAGGCGGCGACGAAGGAACTCTCGAAGGGATCGCAGAGCGGCGTCGAGAAGGCAATTGATGCACAGAAGGGCGGAGGCTAGTTTTTCCGGCGCATCTACGCACGCGTCGTTTGAGGGTTTTTCGTAGGCGACAGAATCGTGAGATTGTCATCCCGAACTCCGTGTGAATGATCTAGCTGGAGGAGCTAATTGATTTGAACACGCGGCCCGCTACCAATTAACTCTGACGTCTAGATTCCTCGCACAGAGTTCGGAATGACACAACAACCTTCGCGAAGATCCAACAATCCGCACTTGCGTCCTAGAACGGTCGGTGGTCGGCCGATTTTCGCTAAAATCCTCAAATGTCTGACGATCCCGTTGACCGACTGCGCGCGATTTGCATGTCACTGCCCGAAACTACTGAGCGGCTAAGCCACGGAGAGCCCACGTGGTTCGTGAAGAAATCATTCGCGATGTTCGCCAATCATCACCACGATGACCGGCTCGCCTTCTGGTGTGCCGCCCCACCTGGCGCGCAAGAAGCGATGATTGCCAGCGAACCCGGAAAGTATTTCCGCCCGCCTTACGTGGGACCTAGGGGTTGGCTGGGCGTTTGGGTGGATGTGCCGGTCGATTGGGAAGAAATCAGGGAGATAGTCGTCGAAGCCTACTTAACCGTGGCTCCGGCGAAGCTGGCAGCGCTCGTCAATCCGCCGACGAGGTTGTGAACCGATAAACGGCTTCGCAGAGTTCATCTGAGGAGTCTGGCTTGTAGATCAATTGCCGAATACCTACGCTCATAGCAAGGGCATGGAGTTCGTCGGTCACATAACCGGAAGTCAGAATCACCGGTAAATCGGGCCGTAGCACGGCCAGTTTCTTGGCGAAATCGATACCAGACATCCGCGGCATGTTGTAGTCCGTAATCGCGATGTCGATCGACATCGGATCCTCCTGGATCTTCGTGAGGGCTTCTTCGGCCGAAGTAAATCCGGTTACTCGAAAGCCACGCCGTTCTAGACCGCGTTTGACGAGAAGTACTAGCGACTCCTCGTCATCTACGTAGACAACGTGCTGTCCCTGCCCCTTGCCAGTGGCCGGTTTGGGCTCTGGCACTTTCGGCTTAACCTCCGTGGTGGTTGCCGCTGGCAGAAAGATGTTAAACGTTGTTCCCTTGCCCGATTTTGTGTCCACCTTGATCGCGCCGCCATGCCCGACAACGATGCTATGGACGACAGAAAGGCCAAGGCCGGTGCCTTGCCCGCGCACCTTGGTCGTAAAAAATGGCTCAAATATCCTCTCGACGGTCTTCTCATCCATACCCTTGCCGCTATCGGCCACTTGAATATGAGCGTAGCTTCCCGGTGGCAAATCTACGCCAAGTAGTCCCTTAGCGGTTACGGACTTGCTTCCAAGCTTGATTTCAATTTTTCCTGGTCGGCTTTCCATCGCCTGCCATGCGTTCGTACCCAAATTGACGAACACTTGATGGAGTTGGGTCGGGTCGGCGAGCACCTGGGGAGTATCGGGCGCAAAACTACTTTCGAGTTGGACGTTGGCCGGCAATGTAGATTTGAGAAGCCGCATGATTTCGCCGACAAGATCTTGTAGGTCCACCAACTCTACGGGCTCTTGGTGCTGCCTGGCAAAGGCTACGATCTGTTGAACTAGATAGGTGGCCCGCTTGCTTGCCAATTTGATCTCATCGAGACTTTGGCGCGCCGGGTGATCCAGCTCGAGATCGTCTAGGGCGAGGTCAGCGTTGCCGCGGATCGCGCTCAAGATATTGTTGAAGTCGTGGGCAATACCTGCAGCGAGAGTTCCAACCGCTTCTAATTTTTGAGACTGCCTCAGTTGAGATTCCAGCGCCTTGCGAGCCTCTTCAGCCTGCTTGATGTGAGTGAGGTCACGAATGAACGCGCTGAAGAAGACTTCCTGACCAGTGCCAATCGCCGTAAGGGCCAGTTCAACTGGAAATTCTTCCCCGGTTGCACGCTTTGCGTTAATCTCGAGCCGGCGGCCAATTATTTTGCCTTCACCGGTCTCCAGGAATCGCCTTAGCCCGCCCAGATGTTCATCACGAGACGAGGGAGGAACGATCAGGTCAACCATCGGATTGCCGATCGCATCTGCACTCGGATAGCCGAAAACTCTTTCTGCTTCGTGATTCCATCCAGTTACAAGCCCCTCACGGTCCATGGTGACAACCGCATCTAAAGTTGTGGAAATGATGCGCTGTAGGCGGTCTTCACTTGTTCGCATTGCGTCCTGGGCCGCCTTTTGGGCGGAAATGTCTCGAAATGCACCGTGAATCTTGCCGTCCTTCAACACGTTGGCACGAAGATCGACCCAAATCAGGCTTCCATCTTTTCTGACCAACCTTATTTCGCCTGTCGCAACCTCGCCGTGCAAGACTTTTTCGTAAGCTGCTCTGGAAATCGGAAGGTCTGATTCATAAGACAGATCTCCGATACGCAGCCCAATAATCTCCGTTTGGGACATCTGAAGCATCTGCGCCCCAGCAGGGTTCATATCGAGATATATTCCGTCCGCGGAGCATACGAACATGCCGTCCACCGCATGCTCGACGGCGGCTCTGTACCTTTCCTCACTTTCTGTT
>JBBQMJ010000183.1:0-6734 GCA_038328815.1 Fimbriimonadales bacterium
GATTGCCTGCTCCACCGTCAAGTTCTGCGGATCAACCGACTTCGGCAGCGTCGCGTTGACCTCGCCATCGGTCACGTAAGGGCCGAAGCGTCCACTCATAACCCGAACGGGCCCCGCGCAGCCTTCTAGCTGACCAAACTCTTGAATTGGCGCTACGCTTGCCGCGCGGGCGCTCTGGTACTTCGGCTGCTTCAATATCTCAGCTGCCTCATCAGTCGTAAGCGTCAAACCCTTTCGCCAGTCCTCGACTGTTCGCCGCTCAACGCCACACTCAATATAAGCGCCGTACTTGCCGACCTTGAACAAAATCACTTCGCCGGTCTCGGGATGTCCGCCAACGGTCTTCGGGAGTTCGGACAAGAAGTCCAAATCATCCTGCGGAAGGTTTCGAGGATCGACGTTTGGTGGCAAGGATATCCAACGAGGCTTGTCCTTTCGCTCGATCTCCTCAGGCGTCCGCTCAACCTCAAGGTAATAGCCCTGCCGGTTCTTCAGAAGCAGCTTCCGTCCAGTGGCCTTATCGATACCAACCGACTCCAAAGGCGCCGCCTTCTGATTCAAAAGCTCAACAGCTTTCTCAACAGTAAGATCAGCTGGCGCTAAGTCCTCCGGGACGTTCGCATAACGCTTATTCTCGGCATCGCCGAGCTGCAAGAACGGGCTTCCATCCTTGCCGTTTCGAACCAAGATCGGCTCCCCAGTCTCCGGATAATTCCCGACTACAAACGCTGGATACGGAATCTCTTTCTTCCGCGCGTCAACAATGTTCTTCAAGCCAGGCTTGGCTTCGGTGCCGACAAAGAACTCCTGCAAATAAGCCTTCGAATCCGCCTTGCCATCCGCAATCTCGTCAAGAACGTCGTCCATGCGAGCAGTAAAACCAAGCTCCATGAACTCCTGGAAGTTCTTCTCAAGGACCTCCATAGTCAGATAAGCCTTGAACGTCGGAATAAGTTGCTTACCCGCCTTCCGCACATAGCCGCGATCAACAATCGTGCTGATGATGCTTGCGTAGGTGCTGGGACGCCCAATCCCCTGCTCTTCCAATTTCTTGATCAAAGTCGCGTCGGTATAGCGAGCCGGTGGCTTCGTTTCGTGGCCAAGAGCGTCAACCTGGCGCAGGTCTAACTCCATTCCCTTTGTGAGCAACGGCAGCCGTCGCTCCATCCCCTCACGCTCGGAATCGGGATCATCGCTGCTCTCAAGATATAGGCGTCGGAAACCGTCAAACAGAATCTGCTTGCCGCTGGTGTCAAAAGCCAACTGCTGCCCATCGGCCTTGACGCCGATTTGCACCTCGGTCTTCAAGACACGAGCCGGCTTCATTTGACAGGCAACCGTGCGCTTCCAAATCAAGTCGTAAAGCTTAAGCTGGTCGTCGCTCAAATACTTCGCAACCGTGGCCGACCGCCGATGAGCGTCTGTTGGACGTATCGCTTCGTGCGCTTCCTGCGCATTGCGAACCTTGGATGTGTAGTGCTCTGGCTTCGCAGGAAGGCAGTCCGGATAATCCTTCTCAATAAGCCCCCGAATCCTGTTGAGAGCCTCGTTAGAAAGCGTCAAGCTGTCAGTTCTCATGTACGAGATCAAACCAACCTGCTCGCCGCCGATCTCAACGCCTTCATAAAGCTGCTGGGCGATGCGCATGGTGCGGTCCGCCGAATAGCCAAACTTACGGTTGGCTTCTTGAGCCAAGGTCGTCGTCATGAAGGGCGGAGCCGGCCGCTCCTGTGCCTCTTTAGATTCAATACTTTCGACAATCCACGGCTTAGCGCCCTGCGCCTTGCCCTTCAGGTCAGTCGCTTGAACCTCATTGAGCAGAATTGGCCCCTGGCCCTTAGAAGCTCCAAGCTCGCCGGTTTCGTCGTTAAAATCTTTGCCAGACGCAACTCGACGTCCATCAATGCTCTTTAGGTCGGCAGTGAAAGCCTGGCCGCCCGATTCCAAACTTGCCCGTAAATCCCAATAGGCGCTTGTTCTAAACCTTCTGCGTTGCTCTTCCCTATCAACAATCAGCTTGACTGCCGGACTTTGCACGCGGCCAGCGCTCAGATTCTTCGTAACCCGCGACCACAACACGGGTGAAAGGGTGTAGCCGTAAAGTCGGTCCAAAATTCGGCGAGTTTCTTGCGCCCGCACCAGCTTCTCGTCAACTTTACGAGGATGCTTCAGAGCGTCCAAAATCGCGTCTTTGGTGATTTCGTGAAAGGCAATGCGTTGCACTTCCACTCCTTTGGCGGGTTTTAGAACCTGTAGCAGGTGCCAACTAATACTTTCACCTTCGCGATCTTCGTCAGTTGCGAGCACGAGGGTGTCAACACCCTTCATCGCCGCGCGCAATCGCGAAACCTGAGCCGTCTTGTCGCCTGGTACTTCGTAGATAGGCTCAAACCCATTGTCTACGTCCACCGCATAGTCAGCCCACCACTTCTTTTTAAGCTCAGCGGAAAGCCCCTTGCTGTTGGGCAGCAAATCTCGGATGTGGCCAACGCTGGCCTCGACAGTGAAATCCGGCCCCAGATAGCTGCGGATAGTTTTGGCTTTTGCCGGAGACTCTACGATAACCAGTTTCTTAGCCATTAATTTGATCCAGCATGTGATGAAAGCGTAAGTATTTGTTGCATTGGCCTAAACAAGGGCGAAATAAAGGGGCGCTTTTCCAACATCCCATTGATGGCAGAGCCGACGCATCCTACCGACGTATGACTGCCGATGTCAAGGGAATAGGTTCACTTCTACCGCTTCTTCGCCTGAATAGTTCTCCCTTAGAGTAACCAAAGACAAGAGACCTAATTGAATCAAGGGCGGGGATTGCAGCCCCTTTATTAACGTTTAGTATTTATGGGTCGAATTGACGAGACAATTTGCGTCTAGAAGCGGTCTAGTATAGGCGAGCAATGATGAGGCGACTTCTTTTTTGTTTTTTTGTGGCAACTGTAACGGTTGCGCACGCCGATCAGACACGTCTTGTCCTCTATATGATGGGTTCTCGCATCGGCACGTCGACCTACTCCATGCACGATGACACTCTAAACGGGAACGCTGTAAAGCGAACCGATTCCCAAACGAGAATGGACGCCGCTCTCCTGGGCCAAAGCGTCCAGATCAATATCGATTCCACCTCTTGGACAAGCCTGCAAGGGCGTCCCCTTAAAATGACCTTCAATATGGAGTCCGCCGGGCGTAGCCAAAAGGTCGACGCGACCTTTGGGGAAACATCAGCGACGGTCAACGTGAACAACTCCGGCGAGAAATCGTCGAAAACAATTCCCATTCCAACTGGTGCCAAGATCGTAGATGACCCACTTGCCGAAATGTTAGCCAACAAGACAAAGCCCGGCACGGATATGGCATTTTACGTTCTCGACCCAACCACGGTGAGCTTCATTAAGAACGTCGCCACGTTCAAGGGCAAGGCAATGGCAAAGGTCCACGGCAAAGACGTCAGCGCTCAACTCGTTGAAATTGCGGACCCCCGAGCAACGCTCAGCGTTTATGTAGATGACCAGGGTCAGTTAGTTAAAGTGGATGGGCCCATGGGCATGGAAATGTATCCAGAAGACGACAAAACAGAGATCGGCCCGCCGGCTACCACTCCGATCGACCTGGCGAATATTTCCAGCATCGGCACGAACGTGCCCGTCGAAGACCCGGACCAGCTTGTCGAGCTGAAGCTAAAAGTCACCGGCCACAACCTTTCTAACATTCCTTCAGATGACCATCAGACCGTCGTCCAGTCGGGAGACGGCTGGATCGTGGATGTCCATCCTCCACAACTCGATTCAACCGACGGCCTAACAGTCGCTGAAGCTGGCGCTCAGATGAAGGCTTGGACATTGCCTTCGCTCGACATCCCATCCGACAAGCCCGCCTTTCGATCTCTCGCAGCCAAAATCGTCGCAGGAAAGAAGCGGGTCAAGGACGCTGCCTTAGCAATCAAGAACTACGTGAGGAGCGTTATGCATCCTAATGCTGGAATTGGAGTCGTCAGAGACGCGACCGAAGTGCTTGCGACCAAGGAGGGTGTCTGCCGCGATTACGCGATTCTTACAACTACGCTGCTAAGGGCAGACGGAATACCGTCTAGAGTCGCAAGCGGGTTAGAAAGCTTTCATGGCAGGTTTTACTACCACGCCTGGGCCGAGGTCTGGGATGGGAAGAGATGGCTAGGGATCGATTCAACGGTTCCAGAACAGCAAATTTCTGCCGCGCACGTTAAACTGGCTAGTGGATCCGTTGAAGACGCATTTACTTTCCCTGTTCTAGATAAAGTGAAAATAGAAGTCTTGAGTCAACGACATGCTGCGGGAAATCAATGATGCGCTTATTTTTGCCTAAGAAATCAGATGGGCCGCAAGATCCCCATTCGCGGACCAAGGTGATTTTCCTATCCGTTTGCGCTGTCGTGGGCGCGTTTATTGCTGGTTCTTGGGCGCCGGTAATTCTTGAGTCGCTGTTTAATAGCATTCGCGGCCTTTACAAAGCGCCCGCAACTGGCCCGGGAGCCGAACCGCTGGCGGAGAGGCCAGTTAAGGGGCCAAGCGTTGGTCACAAGCCCGTTATCACGAAGCCGTCAACTGCCGACACCTCAGGTCTGCGCACTGGAATTCAAGATCCTCCTGCCAGCGAAACCTATCCGACCGGCCATACCTTTGTCGGAATTTTGCCCTTTGCAATCCTTGGCGCTCTGCTAGGCGCATTCCTAGGCAACGTAATTCTTGACGCCTTCGCTAACGTCACCGACCGCTGGAACAAGATGGACGTCGGCGATAAGGTCACCGCGGTGCTCGGCGTCATCGCCGGCGTTGTGATGTCGATTCCCTTTATCGTCATCTTCCAATCACTAGCCATCAACGCCACGTATGTGCCTTGGCTCATCCTGTTCATGACCCTTGGATCCATCACCCTGTCGGTGTACATCCTTCAATCGATCAGCGAGTTCTTCCCCTGGAACCGCGGCCGTGGCCCCGCCAAGCGCAGCGGCATCAAACTTCTCGATACCAACGTGATTATCGATGGGCGTATCTACGAAGTAGCCCAGAACGGATTCCTTGAAGGTCAACTCTACGTCCCCCAATTCGTTCTTGAAGAACTGCAGTTCATTGCCGATCACCACGATTCGCTGAAGAGGCAAAGGGGCAAGCGCGGCCTTGATGTCCTCCGCCACATGCAAGCCGAATTTTCGCTAGAGGTAGGCACGCAAGATAAACTTGCACCCGAGCAGGGCGATCCCGTTGACTCCAGGCTAGTCCGACTCGCACGTGCCTTGGGCGCGGACCTTGTAACAAACGACCATAACCTAAATCGTGTGGCAGCTCTCCAAGACGTTAGGGTTCTGAATCTGAACGACCTAGCTCTCGCATTGCGACCCAACGTTTTGCCTCAAGAAACCCTCAACTTGACGCTCATCCGTGAAGGCAATCAGCCTGGCCAGGGTGTAGGTTATCTAGACGATGGAACGATGGTAGTCGTCGAAAATGGACGAAGCCATATCGGCGAAACGCTTGACATCGAAGTCACGCAGGTCATTCAAACGGAGCGTGGCAAGATGATCTTTGGTGAAGTCGATAAGGAAGAAGAGGATCACGATCCTCTTGAAGGAGCCCGGAAGCGCCCTAGCGCCGCTCCGAAACGCTATTGAAGGTCTTCGCAGCTATCCTCGCCGCAGGTAAAGGCTCGCGCTTCGGCGCTGACAAAACTCAAATAACCCTTGGTGAAAGGCCGCTTTGGCGGTGGTCCTACGACGTGTTTGCCTCGCATCCGCGAATCGGCGGAGTTGGGCTGATGGGTTCCGATGAAAACCTTGCCGCCCTGCAATCGGTAGATGCCATGTTTGTCGCGAAAGGCCGCGCTTCACGGCAAGAGACCTCCGCCATGGCCTGCGGTCTCGTGCCCGATGAATTCGATGCGATCCTGATACACGACGCCGCCCGACCATTCGTGACCCACCGTCTCATCGACTCCGTTATTGACGCGATCGAAAGAACTGGTGCAGCAGCACCAGCCTTAGAAGTCAACGATACACTGCGCCGCAAGACCGAGCAAGGACTTGAGCTTGTTCAACGCGCCGGCGTTGTCGCAATGCAGACCCCGCAAGGCGCACTCCGTGACGTACTTCTCAAGGCTCACAAGATCGCCTCGGCGCTCGCCACCGATGAAGTCGGACTGATTGAGCAATTAGGGCACCCCTATGAACTAGTTCACGGCGACCCAACGAACGTGAAAATCACCCAACCAGAGGACTTGCACCTCGCCCATGGCATTATCAGAGATGTGGAGACACGCACCGGTTTTGGCTACGACATCCATCCCTTCTCTACCGAGCCATCCAGGAAGTTGATGCTTGGCGGAGCCTGCTTCAAAGGAGAACCCGGGCTTGAAGGCCATTCCGATGCCGACGTCCTGATCCACGCCGTAGTCGACGCAATGCTCGGCGCCGCAGCCCTCGGGGACATAGGACAGCATTTCCCGAATACCGAGCCCAAATGGCACGGCGAACCCTCAACCACGTTCCTCACCCACGCGGCAGCCCTGCTTCAATCAGCAGGATGGAAAGTAGTCAACGCCGACGCTACGATAATCGCAGAAGCTCCCAAAATCATGCCCAGAGCGGAAGAAATTCGCAGCAACCTGGCGACCGCAATCGGAGTGGGAATAGACCGGGTCAGCGTGAAAGCAACGACAAACGAGCGCCTAGGCTCACTCGGCCGAGCCGAAGGCATCGCCGCCCAAGC
>JBBQMJ010000184.1:0-6715 GCA_038328815.1 Fimbriimonadales bacterium
ACTTCGCACGTCAGGACCGCCAACACGAATTCATTCTTGCCCTCAAGGAAGTACTCCAGAAGAAGAAATCACTCCTTAACCGAGTCGCAGATCAGGCGGTTAAGGTCGCGGGCGACGAGTTTACGCCCGCTGAGGCAGCTAAGTTGGGCCAATTCGCCAAAGATATCAAGGAGAAGGATATAAAGCTCGGCTCCATCCAGGTGACGGAACCTAATCCGAATCCCCACTACTACGAGATTGTTGACGAAAGCAAGTTGGAAGACACCCTCAGGGAGTACAATTTCCTGCCGCCCCTTCCAAAGCCGGTGGCGTCCAGTCAATGATCATATTTTCGGTTTCTCAGTTTGATGTAGACGAACCAGAAGGTTCGGGCAAGTCCAGCTACATGTCCAAAAAGGACGTACGGCTTATCGCCTTTATCATGGTCGTCCTGATCGGCATCATGATTCCGATCTACAGTTCCCTTCGAGAGACCCGGAATCAGCATCTGTGCTACCAAAATCTCACGCAGATATCCAAAGCGATTGGCGTCTATAGTGCGCAAAACGACGACCGGCTTCCACCAGCCTACGTGAATGACAGTGAGGCCCCCATGGTTGACACCAATGGTCATCCCTACACCTGGGAGTCGCTGATCGTCGAAGACATGAACACGCGCTCGGCGAGCTTTGTATGCGACTCCGCGCATCCTCTTGAAGAAAGCGAATCGCAGCACCCTGAGAGCAGCAAGAAGACGATTGGCTCCACTTACGGTATGTATGGTGTCTACAGCGGCTACCCGATCTCGCACATAAGCAATCCAGACGAAGCTGTTCTTATCGCGGAAACCTCTAACGTGGGTGCCGCAGAAACCTATGATCCAGTTCCCTTTATAGGAAAAGACGGCAAGCCGATGAAACAAGACGGTTTCTTGATTGGATTTTCAAATAGCAATGACGCGCCAAACAAGGATACGACCGCTATCACCCGTCTTGCCTTCCCTGGAACGAACAAAGGGCTATTTGAAAGAGACGGTAGGTCCCGACACAAGGACGGAATTTACTTTATGACGGTAGCGGGCAAGATTGAGCTTGAGAAACCGACTGCCGCTAAGCTCAGGATGCTTCCAGGCGGGTCGATCCAAGGTGGCTGGGGCGTACCGCCTCAATTTGGCCAGTAATCGCTGCCGTCTCAAGGGCTAGACAAGCACCATGCCACAGCCGCAGGGAATTAACCCTAAAGAGGGCGGTCGCCTCCGGGCTTAGTGTCTGCGAAGTCCAGAGCGTGGAGTTCATGATGAGGATCACTCGAAGAGATGCCGCGAGGAGCACTTTTGCCTCTTTTGAGAAGCTCACGGGACATAAGTCTGGAAAGCCTATCATTTCCTCATTTCCCTGAGCCTGTAGGCTCACGCTGCGGTCCAATGGTGCTGCCAAGTTCTTGACATTCTGCGAAAACAAGAAATCGCGGGCCATCACGGTCGCCGAAGCCAACTTGGTCTTGGCCTCATCGACATTCGAACTGGCTTTCAGCGACCAAAGGTTAAATCGTTCCGACGCATAGAGGACACGCCATGGAGTCGCATCGGTGCTATCGCCAACCGTCCTGCGTTTCCAAGTAGACTCCCAAATCTCGCACCCGCGCCCACCGTCTGTGATTAGGCCCCACTTGTCGTCCGCCTGTTTAGAAGGATCGAGTGAGCACTGGTCTAGGGTCAATACGATCCTCTCTACCCCCTCTTGCTTGAGCTTGTTGAACCATGCCGCTGTGCTCTCTTGGTCCGGGTCGGCAATCGGAAGTTTTGAAGCTCTATGGGAGAAAACGACCTCGTGAATCGCGCGAAAAGTGGAGTTCGTCCCACTCAGCTCTGGTGCGCGGTCTGCATCACGGTCCGAAAGAAAGGCGTTCCCGTGGCAGCACAGGGCTGCAGCTTGAAGAACGTCGGTGCGCATCGCAGTCTTAATGATCGGTGCACAAGGCTAAAAACCTCGGCAATTACGCGAGGTTACGCCCAAATTTGTGCAAAGGCCGCAAAGACGCCAATTGTGCCAGCCATTTTGCGCATTCGTCGTCCTGTTCTGGTGGCGTTTCGTTGGCCACAAGGTACCAACTTTCATCATGTGATCGCCATTCTCTCGGCGGTATGACGATGTTAGGCCCGAGTGATTCGACTTCGAGCGTATCGTGCCTCGTGTAACTCTCAAAATTCGAGTTGAAATCGGGATAGGAAGCGCCTTCCTCAAAGCCGAAGCGCTTGATAAATACATTCCCGTGATTTGCGTAGGCAGCGTAGCCCTGCTGCACAAGAGCGCCGAACTTGGTCGGTCCCTTGGATTCATCCTGCCTCAGGCGAACTACTTTCTGACCCCATGTGTAGCGCGAATCGCTCATATCGGTGTATCCCCAAAGCACGAGGGGCCTGGCCGGAAGCAGTTTTTCTGTCCAAGGAATGAATTCTGGCTGGGGCACGACCAATTCACCACCAGTCGCCATTTGAGTCAGTCCCCATAAGGCCAGCTCGACAGGATAGGCGCCTCTATTGTACAAACGGTGATGGACATCGACCCCACCTAAAACAGGCGACTTTCGAATCCATATCTCCTTCTGAATGTGCCACTTGTCGGGCTCCTGGACAAAGACTGTCCAGCCATCTTCATCGCGAAAGGAGATTGGATCGTTATCTGGCAGCCCTATCTTATGGCCATCCTCCGGCGCCATCCACAGACGGTGGCCGCCATAACTATGGAACTCGGGATCGCCAGTTCGTCCGGCCACGTCGTCGTGGACGGCAAATTCGTTCTTGTCACCCTCGAATCCGAAATGAATTACTCTTGGCCCAACATCGAGTGTTACGATGAGCTCAAGGCCATTGAAAGATAACTTGGCGCATCTTTCCCAGCCGGCGTAGGGGACGATGTCCATAAATGGGGCCACTTCCATGTGTTTGCGCGATAACCGGGAATCGCTCCCGATCTAGAACCTAAACTGATAATCCAAACGGAGGGTGACGCCGCTCGAATTGAGGGTGTCAGCGACCGTGTGTTCGTAGGTTACGTTACCTGCGAAAAGGCTGAATTGCTGGTTCGCGCCCGGTTTTTGATCGTAACGCAACTGGTAACGAGTGAGCGAGTGCCGAGCGCCACCTTGATCAGTAGTCTCTCCGCCAAGGAATAAGCTTATTGGACTGCCCTTTGCGGCATTGAAGGCCAATGTAATGCCACCCGTGCGACTGAGTGCGCCATTTGCGTACTCCTCGTCGAATGAACCGCCAACCGTCATGTTGGAGTTTCGCTTATAGTCCAACTTCCACTTATTCGCCCGGACGTTTTGAGTTACCGAGCCTAGAATCGCGGTTGGTACAACTACTTCTGGGTTTGTCGCCAGAGTATTCGTGAGCTCAAAATTTCTCGCGGGTCGGACCTTGAGGCTGTAATCGCGGATCATATACTGCTGATCCATCGGCAGGGTTCTCAGCTTGTAACCGATGTTGAAGACGTATTTCTTATCCGGCGATTGGTCGGTCGCGAAAGTAAAGCCTCGATCAATTCCCCTCGCGCCGGTAGCATCCATTTGGCCCTTGTAGAGGTAGCCGATTGTGTTCGAAGCATATTTGCCCGAAGCGGTGATCAGCCGATTTTCTCTGAGCCAATTGGAATAGTCCGCCGCCGTGTCCATGCCGAAATTGAACTTGAAATCGGTGATCCGCCCGAACCGGAGCGGCTTTGCAGTCGAGAATGAGACATTGCTTGTGGCCTGAGTTCGCGTGTCGTCCCATTCGTTGACGTTGTAGCTCGCACCGTCAAGCTTTACATCGCCGACTGTTCCAGGCGTGACACTAAGTGTTGACTGAAGCGCACCCATTTGCCCGCCGGCTAGTTGGCGATTGTAGCCATAGGCCACTTTCAATCCCTTTCCGAAGTCATACCAAAAGCCGTAATTTCGCTTTCGCTCATCGCGATCAGTGCCGTCCCGATCAACAGCCGAATCGGTTACTGATACTCCAGTGGACTTGGAGAGAGTTGTCGAGATGGTGTTTGTGCTGACGTCTTCTTTGTCGCCATTGTCATAGCGAGTCATGCTTTGCTGAGTCGATAGCGTCGTCTTCTTGTCAAGATTGGTCTCAAAACTCAGGAGGTGCTGGGTAAAGCTCGGCAATGTGGCCTGAAGGCCATCGTACTCTTGCCTAAGGTCAACGTACTTGAGCTTTCCGATCTTTCCAAGATCTCGCGAAAAGGTCATTTGGTCAAACACGTTTGCGAACAGGACACTCATCGGATCGTCGCTGTGCTGCTCTAAGTGTTGATAGTCAAATCCCGTCTTCTTATCAGGAGCCCACGAAGCGGCAAAATTCCGGATCAGCTTAGCTTGCTTAAGGTCGGCCCCACCAGCGGTCGAGAAGAATGCGTCAATCTTCATGTTGGGCAGCAACTGCCACTTGACCTTAGCTTCCGATTCTTTGAAGCCCGCTAAAGTTGCCAGCATCGCATTCTCAGGGTCAACCAGTTGAGTCGCATTGGCAAAACCCGCATCCACAGAGCGGGTGCTGACGGCAATATCAAGTTTTTTTGTAACAAACTCTGCGGCTGATCTCTCCGCGCCGCCCTGCGCCGAATCAACCTTTAGCGTGTTGAAGGCGAGCTTCTTGCCATCCTTCATGTTCATTGAGAAGCCGAGGTCTGTCCGATTGATACCAACGAGAGCGCCAAGGCTTGCCCGTTCAACATTCATCAGAGAGGTGATCTCACTAAAGTTGGCACCCACCGTTTCTTTCCGATACTTCAGCGTCAAATTCTGGCCTTCGAGATTCAGTGACTGCACGTGCGCGCCATCGCTGATGCCCTTGAGGGACAAGCTGTCCATCGTCAACTTGACCTTGGTATACGGCTCGAATTGCAGACGGGTGTAGTTCCGATCGATACCAGGAGCAGCTAGAAATTGATTTCGATCATCGGGGCTAAAAGTCGCATTCGGATTGCCATACATCTGCGCAATGGACTTGACGCTAACATCGATGTCGGCTCCGGGCATATTTCCAAGCGCGCCAAAACCTTTATCAACATTGTGCTCTTCGTGCTGCAGACTCCATGTCTTTCCGACATAACTCATGTCTCTGGACAGCAAGTCTCCCGTAGACGAATGAACAAGGCTCTGCGAAAACTTTAGGGACGTATTCTTTGTGAGACTCGCTTCAAGGCCCATCCACTGCCTGCTAAGCCCGGCCTCCCTTCCCCACTGCGCCTTGTCGGCATCAAATAGGCTGTTAAACCGGGTGAAGCCTGAATCAACCTGCTGATCACCGAGATTGAACTTGATGTTCTTCGTGTTCAGCGTATAAACCTGTTTTTGGATGGATTGACCCGTGTCGTCGTCTTGGATCTTGCTCGACGTAAATCCGAGCGTGCCGAACTTCATCGCGTAAGAGCCGTTCATGCTGTTTCGCAAGATTCCAGCTTCACTTTGCAACTGCGCACGGTCCGCTTCGGCGATATCCGCAAAGCGCGTGAATGTCTTGTCAACGTCGCGTGATTGCCAATCCAGCGAGAGGCCACCTTGCTTCAGGCCAAAATTGCGCCAGGAGATGTTGCCACTGCTGTCACCGACGGTGTGAAACCCATCGGTTAGCGAAAGCGATCCAACCTTCGCACCGTCCAAGGCAAAGCCCATCCGCTTGAGGCCCTTCTCCTTGGTGAGTTTATCGACAACCTTTTGGTCGTAGCCAGCCGCTACCGCTTGCGAAAAGCCAGTGAACGTGCTACCGACATCCTGGTAATCCAACTTCAGAGTGCCGCCGCTTATCTTGCTCTGGAGACTTTCTAGAAGCAACTGTGAGTGGCCGCTATCTACCGTCGGCGCCTGCGCTCCCGTCGTCGGCATGTCGGCCGTGGACTGCATGGACTCCTTCTGCTTGTCACCGACGAGGAACAAGCCCTTAAGCCCCAAGCCACCGCCAAACGAGAAGGCATTGTTCATCCCAATGACGTTCGAGGTTAGAACCTGCCCGTCTGCCGTGCGCTCTGCCATCCCAAGTCCCATCATCATGCCAAGAGACCCCGGCGCTAAATCAAAATGGAAGCCAGCCAAGCCGTTGAACGGGTTTGCCGGCACACTGGTGCGAGTGGAATCATATCGGTAGTTGACGACCAGTGTCTGCCCCGCTCTCTGCGCGCGCATGAGATAAACGACTCCAGTGGCATAGTCCATCGAGTAGTCCGCACCGCTTGAGAGGGGCGTTCCGTCCAGCATCACTTTCTCGGAACCAACGACGATTCCACCAAAGCGAAGAGGGACGCTGGGTCCCATGGCTCGTAGCGTTACAAAATCAGTCGCAGCCGAGCCCGTCATTTGGACATCGGGAGTCGAAATCGGCGCCGCGGGAGCAACGGATTGGCCAGACGACAAAACGGGGAGCGCCGCAGCACCAATCAACCCCAATATCGCCCATCGCATCCGTACCATGGCTTAGCTTATTGTATCCCTCAATACATCATTGGTAACTGAGAGTTGTCCTTATTCCTTAGACTGCCGATATTAGTACGAGGTTTAGCCTAAATTCGCGGCAATTTACGCCGTCAAAATTTAGAGCCAAAAGCCCCACCCCCAACGATTACTGGGTTTGACGGATGAGCCTAAGCAAAGGTACGGATAAAACCAAAGATTGAAAGGCAATGTGGTTAGAAGATGAAGTCGTGTTTTTGAACCTGACGAAGCGGGAAGCTCAGGAGCTTTTTTCGCGTCT
>JBBQMJ010000185.1:0-6701 GCA_038328815.1 Fimbriimonadales bacterium
CACACCTTTCGCGCCGTACTTCATCGCTGCTTGATAGGGGTTCAGCGACCCGCCCAGCCCGCGATTGTCATCGTTGTTGATGCCCTTTGGCCGAGCCCCGTTGATGATGATGACTTTGTCCTTGACATCCACCTTCTCAAAGGGGTTTAGGCTCATCCGGGGGATCACATAACCTTCGCCAATGTAAACCAAGTTGCCTTCCACGGGCCCTGCTCCTTGCGGCATTCCGTAAAAGTCATTTCCGTAAGTTCGGGTCTTTCCGCCGTACTCAAAGGTCGTCATTGTGGCATCAACTGCCGGCCTTAGCACGCCGTAATGATGAAGGAACCCGCCGTTGTCACCCATCGGCTCCAAACCCCAAAGCTTTAATTGCGTTGAGACGTAGAGCGCCGCCGTGTCCAGTCCACGAGAGGGCGTGTCTCTGCCTTCCATTAAATCGCTGGCGATGAACTCCAAATGGGCTTTCAACCGGGCGCCTGTAATCGCGCTCACATTTGGGTATGCATCCTTGTGGTCTATTGGCGACGCGAAACTAACGCTGAACATCGCAAGGGCGATTAGGGAAATAAATGGCTTTGGGCGGTTGAGACGCATAGATAGGACATTACCGGACTAAAGCCCGCCTAAGTGCCCCCCGACGGAGTAATGATCGTGGCGCTTAGAAGCTTCTTAGGAGCAGGCTACCGGCTAAGCCGACTCAAGCCTAATCCCGGTATTCTTACAGGACTCATGCCATACATTGTCGATATAGCCGCCCGAGAGATTCTTGACAGCCGGGGCAACCCCACAGTTGAGGTCGATGTGACCCTTGAAAGCGGCGCCTTTGGCCGAGCGGCGGTCCCCAGCGGCGCCAGCACGGGCCAGTTTGAAGCGGTTGAACTGAGGGATGGCGACAAGAATCGTTATATGGGCAAAGGCGTATTACGCGCTGTCGAATTTGTGAATGAGTTGATCGCTCCTGCCCTCCTCGATAAAGATTCCAGCGACCAGACAGCAATCGACCAAACGTTGCTGGAACTGGACGGAACGCCGAACAAGAGCAAACTCGGCGCGAATGCCATTCTGGGCGTCTCACTAGCCGTTGCCAAGGCGGCAGCGAATCAATCCAAGCTTCCCTTGTACCGCTATGTGGGCGGTGTGAGTGCCAACGTGCTCCCCGTTCCGATGATGAACATCTTGAACGGTGGGCAACATGCCGATTCCAACGTAGATTTCCAAGAATTCATGATCCTTCCCGTCGGAGCGGACTCCTTCAGCGAGGCCCTGCAAATGGGCTCGGAAGTGTTTCACACGCTGAAAGGCGTGCTGAAGAAGGCCGGCCTCAACACCGGTGTCGGCGACGAGGGTGGATTTGCACCAAACCTCGAATCCCAAGAACTCGCGTTCGACTACATCCTGGATGCCATTCAGAAGGCTGGTTATACGCCCAAGAAGGACATCTGGCTCGGGATCGATGCAGCCGCGACGGAATTCTACAAGGGCGGCAAATACTGTTACAAATCAGGCTCGATGAAAGACCGCACCGGTCCGCAGCAGGTTGAGTATTTGGCAGGGCTGGCAGAAAAGTACCCGATTCTCAGCATCGAAGATGGTTGCTCGGAAGACGACTGGGATAGCTGGAAGGCTCTGACGGATGCCATCGGCCGCAACGTCCAGATCGTCGGCGACGACCTGTTTGTTACCAATGTGGAGCGCTTAGCGAGAGGTATCGAGACGGGTACCGCTAATTCGATCCTTGTGAAGGTCAACCAGATCGGCTCCCTCACCGAGACACTTGCCGCTGTCGAGATGGCGAAAAGAGCGGGGTACACGTCCGTCATGAGCCACCGGTCCGGCGAAACCGAGGACGCCACGATCGCTGACCTGGCAGTCGCTACGAATTGCGGCCAAATCAAGACCGGCGCGCCGAACCGTACCGACCGAGTTGCGAAGTACAACCAGTTGCTTCGCATCGAAGAGATGCTGGGGGATCACGCTGTATACGCGGGCGCTTCAGCCTTTGGAAGGTTGCAACAACGTATCAAGTCGTAGATGAGTCTCTCGCGGACGCTGAATGATTAACCTTCAAAGGGGGTTTCAGATGTCTCGAAACCCCGCGAAGATCCAAGATTCAACCGAGGGGCTGCATTCCCTACCGCCCTGGGTAAGATTTAAGAAGCTAAGCCCATGGCGATTTCCCTCACGAAAGAGAATTTCTTCTGGCACAAGGTGCATTCGCTCACCGGCATTATCCCGGTCGGTTTCTACATGGTCCAGCATCTCACGCTGAACTCATTCAGCTTCGCCGGGCCAGATAAGTTCAACGCTGTAATCAACTTCTTCCAGGGGATGCCAAAGCACTTCCTCCTTGCCTTGGAAGTCTGCGCCATATGGGTTCCACTGCTGTTTCACGCCGTCTACGGACTCTTCATCGCGAACCGGGGGCAGTCTAATTACTTCACTTCAAAGTACGGCTGGTCGCAGAACCGGATGTACACGCTGCAGCGCTATTCCGGCATCTTCATCTTCCTGTTCCTGATCTATCACGTCTCAACGACGACGATTAACTCCAAAATCAACGGAGACCAGGTGCTAATGTTCGACGCCTGGCACGACAAGCTGACGAGCTATGGTTATGTCTTCCTAATCGTTTACATGCTTGGTGTAATGGCTTGCAGCTACCACCTGGCGTACGGTGTGTGGAATTTCTGTATCCGCTGGGGCATCACGATCAGCGATCGTGCCCAGACCGCCGTGCAGAAGTTCTCTCTCGTCATGTTCATCGCCGTGACGCTGATCGGTTGGACCGCCCTCTTTGGGTTCCTGATGCCGCACGACAACGTGCAGTATCAAGTCTCGAACGGGTCCTACGTAACTGAACTATCCCTGCATTGCGCGCAGTTCTTCAAGCCGGTGCGACTCTCGTTCCCACTTGTCCATGCAGTACCCCAAGGATTTCTGGGCCTCTAAGTGGTCCTGTGACAGGCTGAACACATCGTGCCCCTCGGGGTCGGCCAGTAGACCTTCTATCCGTTTGAGTTCGGATTCTCGCTCCCCAACCTGCCCCTCGAGCTGTGTGATGAGCTTTTCCGTGCGCTGGATCTCCTTGCTAAGTTCGTGAGGCTTTAGCGTTGAGTGAGGTTTGGCAATTTCGACCTTCGACGCGGTTGCCTGGACTCTTTGCATTTGAGCCTGTTTGCGTCGGTACTCGTCGTATGAGCCGGGATACTCCACGGCTCCGTCACGGCGAATGTCCAAAGTGTGCGTCGTCGTCCTCCCCAAGAGCCAGCGGTCATGGGAGACGAGGATGAGTGTGCCTTTGTAATCCTGAAGCACATCGGCGAGTGCATCGCGCGATGCCATGTCTAAGTGGTTCGTAGGTTCGTCCAGAATCAGCAAATTCGGGTTCAGCCGGGTCAGCCTCGCCAGCGAAAGTTTGTTCTTCTCACCGCCACTGAGAGTTTTGATCGGGCGATATACGTCATCGCCGCTTATTAGGAATCGGCCCAAAAGGTTGCGCGCATCGGCGGGCAGCATGTCGCAGTCCCACACCAACATATCCAGCGGTGAGAGTTCGGGATCCAAATCAGAAGTGTCCTGCGAGAAGTAACCGGCCGAAACGCCCGAGCCAAGCCGAATCTTCCCGGCTAAGGGTTCAATGAAGCCTAGCGCCGCTCGAACCAGCGTTGATTTTCCCGAGCCGTTTTCGCCAATGACACCCCATCGCTCGCCATAACGCACGGTCCAGTTCAAGCTGTCGATCAGCGTCAATCCAGGGAAACCAAGCTTAAGCGCTTCGGCCTGCACAACCAAGTCGCCGCTTCGACTGACGTCCTTGAACCCAGCCTTCATGCCTCTCTCGTTCTTGGGGGCTTGAACCTTGCTTTCGATGAGGCGGTTCATAAGCTTGAGCCGGCCCTTTGCTTGGGCCGTCCGCTGGGAGTTCATGAAGCGCCGCACATACTCGTCCATCTTCGCGATTTCAAGGTCCTGACGCCTTGCGACTTCAGCTAACCGGGCATCCTCTTCTTCACGCAGCTTCAAGAATTTCTCGAATGGGCCGGGGTAAGCCTTGACGCTGCCATCCTTCATTTCCAAGACCCTTTCAGCCGTGTTTTGAAGAAAAGCTCTGTCGTGCGAAACCAGTAGAACGGCGCCGTGGTAGCCCTTCAACCATCCCTCAAGCCACTCAGTGGCTTGCAAATCCAAGTGATTGGTAGGTTCGTCGAGGATTAGCAGGTCGGGTTCTTCTAGGAGTAGCCTGGCGATGGCCAGGCGTGTCTTCTCTCCGCCGCTTAGCTTCTCGGTTGGTTTGTCGAACTCGTCTTCCGTGAATCCCATGCGCTGCAGTACCGTTCGCAGGTCTCGCTCTGCGGAATAGCCTTGGGCTTCCAAGAAGTGTTCGTGGAGTAGGGAATATTCTTCCACGTCTTCGGCGTTGGGTTCGGGGAGGTGAATCTTGGCCTCAAGTTCATCAAGGCGGGCGCGCATTTCAAGCTGGCTGCTCAACGCCTGTTCCGCCTCCTGCAACACCGTAAGGCCCTTGGTGACTGAGGATTCTTGCCTCAGATAGCCAACCTTGGCGCCGCGTGCTAGCTGAACTCCGCCCTTGTCCGGCTCCAATTGCCCGGTGATGATCTTCAGCAGCGTGGTCTTGCCGGTTCCGTTCCGACCTACCAGCGCTACCTTCTCCCGCGCGCTCAGCCGAAAGCTGACGCTGGAGAGGATGATATCGACGCCATAAGATTTGGCGACATTGGAGATCGATAGGAGCACAAGTTCATTTTGAATGAAGTTGAGACTTTCCGTCTCCGGATGGCTGTCGAGAGACTATAAAGCAAGTAACTGTCATTCCGAACTCCTTGTGAGGAATCTCGACGTAATTGATATTTGCTTTCAACAGGACGGTGTTTTGAAATCAGAGCCTGTCCGATTACAAGTATCTGCTACGTCAGGATTCCTCACACGGAGTTCGGAAAGACAAAGAGTGGGCGTCGACCCTATCGACCTACTCGGCGACGCCGAGCCAGACCGATAACGCCAATCGTCAGCGCGACCATGGAGCAAGGCTCGGGGACGACTTTATTCAGGATCACGTCGTCCAGAACCAACTCTGTCGAGAGGCCACCGGGGGTGAAGTAGTGTCCCCAGTTGGTCCACGTAAAGGTGACCGTATTCACCGTCGGCTTGAACAGAATGTAGTAGCGCTGCGACAACCCTAGACCGCTCAGGCCATAAGGCGCGGCAAAGTACATTTGACTCTCGCCCGTGATGTCCAGACCAAAGAATCCGTCGTGGGCGAACTGGGAGAAGTTCGCGTCTTCACCCGAAGTCCAGAAATCGAGAAGGTAAGTCGCCGAGGTGTCCATGCCGCTGACCGTCTGCGACAACGTCACGGGAGCTGCAGTTGGCTTCGGAACGAAGACGGGCGAGCTTGCAAAGGTGACGGTGCCGTCGGGATTGTAAGTTGGGTTCGGGCTGACGCCACCCATAATGCCCCCGCCGAAATAGACGGCGTTATCGCCGTCGGGAATCAAATCGCTGCCTTGCTTGGTAGGTCCGCCATCGTTGCCCCACGAGGCGTAGGTGCCCGACTGGCCGGTGGATGTCCACGAGTTTAGGCTCATATTTGGAAGAAGCGTTGTACCCGTCGCCCAGAACGAGCCGTTGGCGGCAAAGCCATTGTCTGCCTCAAAACTACCGTTTTGAATTAGATTCATCGGCCGATTGCCCATAAGCGTATCGCCGCTGGTGATCGACGTGACTGACGCGACTCCAAGCATCGGAGTCAGAAGCGTGGCGACGGTGACAATTCTTCGTGTTAATAACATAGCCAATAGACATTGGTTCCAACAAGGCGAAATGTGACAAGGAATTTTGGGCATCGACCGCAACCGGGGGTTCAAATTGGGCTGATCAGATATAATCAGAAGTTCGCCGGTAGCTGGCCGGGCTCTATTTCAACGACGAAAACGAGGTCATTTCCATGTCTGCAATTCACGCCAACAAGGCTTACAACAAGCTCGATTTCCTGAAGCTGATGGTTCTCAGCCGAGAGGGCGACCGCCGAGAGGGAATCCTCCTCCGACAAAGCAAGGGTTGGTTTCAAGTTAGCGGCATGGGCCACGAGGCGCTTGGCGCCTTCGCGTTTCTCCTCAAAGACGAGGATTACATCTTCCCGTATTATCGCGACCGAGCCCTGATGCTCGCTCGAGGGCTCAGCAATTACGAACTTGCCCTCGCGTACTTCGCCAAGCGAAATTCTAGCTCCGGCGGCCGACAAATGCCCGGCCACTACTCAAGTAGGGAACACAACGTTTTTAGCGTCTGCACACCGACAGGTGGTTCGCTCCTTCCAGCATGCGGCACAGCCTGGGGTTTCAAACTCAGCGGCTCGGACGCACTGTGCATTGCGAGCATCGGTGATGCTGCTTCTCGCCAGGGCGAGTTCTTCGAAGCCGTGGCCTTTGCTATCCAGGAAAAGCTTCCCGTCATCTTTGTCGTTGAAGACAACAAGTACGGCATCAGCACGCCTACAGAGAAATTCCTACCTTTCCACCTGGACATGCTCAGCGAAACGCACACCGTGAAGGTCGACGCCAGGCACCCAGACGCCGTTTACAAAGCAGGCAGCGAGGCGTTTGACAAGGCTCGCCGAGGCGACGGGCCTACGATTCTATGGTGTGATCTAGATCGCCTTTCAAGCCACACGAGTTCGGACG
>JBBQMJ010000186.1:0-6673 GCA_038328815.1 Fimbriimonadales bacterium
CAGGGCGATTTCGAGTCCGCCATCAAGTATCACGAGGAGAGCATCGAAATATTCAAGGGGGCTGGCGAAAAGCTCATCGTCGCCATCTGCCTTGCGAACCTTGGCGTGGTCCATCAGGATCGGGGCGACTTTACCCTTGCCCGCGCGATTTACGAAGAGGCTCTTGCCGTCCAGCGCGAGTTGGGTGAGCGCAGTTCAACAACAACAACGCTGAGAACCCTTGGCGAAGTTGCGCTGGAGCAAGGAGACTTTGAGTTCGCCAGGCGATGCCACGAAGAAGGCTTCGAGATCGCGAGGGAGATCTCGGACAAATACTGCATCGGGTGCCATATCTACGGTCTGGGTTGCACCGCAGTCCAAGTAGGTGAGTTGGAAAAGGCTTCGAGCTTGCTGAGGGAGAGCCTGGCGCTCATGGCGGAATTGGGGGATAGAACACTGGTCACTGACCATTTCTCAGCTTTCGCCACGATAGCGAGGAAGCAAGGAGACTTCCGACGAGCTGTAATCCTTCTCGCCGCCCGCTCGGTACTGCGCGATGCCACCGGATCGCCTCTGCCTAAACATGTTCTTGCGAAAGTGGAGAATGAGCTTGCTAAACTGCAAATGTCACTCGGCGCGGAAGAATATGACGAATCGTGGCAGGCCGGGAGCGTCATGTCCATGGAGCAGGCTACGGAGTACGCGTTATAGGAGGCGAGGCATGCACGGCGAGAGGTAGACATTGGAATGTATCACTTATTGAAGACAGTGTCCATATGCCATTCGAGGAGTTTGGGATCTGGGCGGAGGTCTGCATTAGTCGGAAGAGATCGAAGGCCCTCGCCGTCGTGCGCGTAATACACTCGTCCGTTTAGGTACTGGTTCCTAATTTGCGGGCTTATCCTGATACGGTAAGCCGGGTCAATTCCAATTAGTCCTCTGTCGAAGAGAATATGAAGATCCGCTCGAAGCAACAAGCCATTTCTAATTGAATGCCTTCCATCCTGTGAAACCGGGTTGATGTGTGCCGCCTGCAAGACAGGGCCTGTTGTTTCGCCCGTGATACAACACTTATGCCTAAAATTTTGGATTGTCATCACACGAAATGCACCTTGACCCACCCGGGCCCGCCGTAGGTATTCATTTCCAAGCGTTTGGCCCGAGCCCGTGCTTTCTCGAGCGACATATTCGGACCGTGTTTCTGGCAATTGTTCTATCCTTGCCCGAACCTCCCGCCAAATGGTCCTGCCTGGCTCGACTACCATTGAGTATGTTTTGCCCTTCTGAATTCCTGAAGCCCAGTCAGATGGCGCATCAATCCACTGCTCACGTGGAAAGAAAAATGGTTCTGAGATGACACTAAGCCCGATCTCTGGGTCGTACCCGGGGCCTGAGGTCTCGCCTCGCGCCGACGCAATCTGACCTTGGAATCCTTCAAACGTCGCGGCTCCGATTTTTTCTCGGAATGCATCCCATGCGGTACGCAAATTGATTTTCTTAGAATTGATCGAAAAGTTGCCCCCACCAGCAATGTGGTTGTTAGGCTTCTTAAGTTTAAAAAGGAAGGGGGCGCCAGGCTGGATCGCACCAAACCCTTGGCCTGAAGGATGCCAGAAGGCAACTTCGTCGGGAGAGATACTCGCCAAATGACGGAACCAGTCGTTATCAGTGACCCCGATCCAAAACTGCATCGGCTCCATTCTATATAAGTTTCAGTTCCATGTGGTCGAACTTAAGCGGTGCAGAACTCGCAGCCACAACGTGACGAGTGAGGCGCCTTGGTCCGTTTTCAAGGAGTAGCGCCAAACGCTGCGGCCCTTCTGTATCCGTGTCCTCGCTTAGCCTCCCTGGCTACCGCCAAGCTTGACCGGGAACGGAGGATGCTGAGGCCTCACAAACGGGTGCTCCCTTAGCCCCTCCATGATAATCGCGATCGCCTTATCAAGCTGAGGATCTTTGCCAGCCATAACCGACGCCGGATCTTGCTCAACTTCAAAGTCGGGAATTGCACCTTTGCCCTCAATCACCCACTGTCCCGGAATCCAAGCACCGTAGTTCGGGATGTAGACGGCGCCGCCATCCATCATGCGGTAGCCACCGCCTGAACCAACTTCGCCGCCACCTGTCCGGTGGCCGACCAGCGGACCGATCTTGAGCCTCTTGAAGAACTCGGAGAAGTACTCGCCGTCAGAGAACGCGTACTCATTGGTCAGAGCAACGACCTGCCCCAACGGCGCCCATCCTTCGCGCCAATAGTTGCCGCCAGAACGGAAAGAGAAGTATCCCGTGACCTTGCTCGCAAGGTCGTTCAACAGGTTGCCAGAAATGCTTCCTCCACCGTTGCCACGGACGTCGACGATGATTCCCGGCTTCCTCGTATTCGGATAGTAATACTTAGCGAACTGGTTAGAACCAACCGCGGACATATTGCTCACGTACACGTAGCCGATCTGCCCTCCTGAAGCCTTCTCCACATACACCTTCCGGCTGTTAATCCACTCTTGCGAACGAAGGGAATTCTCCTGCGCAATCGGTACGACGGACACGGTTCGGGCTCCGATCGGCGATCCTGTCGAGTTGACAGTGATGGACGTGGTCAATCCTGCTGTCCCAAGCAACAACTCCTCGGGAGAAGTGTTCTTGCTCAGGTCTCTCCCACCGATCTTCAGAAGGTAGTCGCCCTCGTGAACATTAAGCCCCGGCTCGGCCAGAGGCGAGCGGTCTTCCGGCGACCAGGTCTCACCCCGTAGGATGTGCTTGATCTTGTAAGCGCTAGCAGCGGCATCCCATTCGAAATCCGCGCCTAGCATTCCGGAACGGGCTGCCTTCCTCGAGAAAGCCGAGGGCCCGTTGATGTAGCAATGGCCCGTGTTGAACTCCGACACCATGTCCGAAAGCACTCTATTCAAGTCGTCCCGTGTGGCAACCATCGGCAGCCGGGCTTCGTACTTGGCTTTTACCGCGTTCCAATTGACGCCGTGGAAATTGGGATCATAAAAGAAATCGCGTCCGCAGCGCCAGGTTTCGGCGAAGATCTGCTTCCACTCGGCCACAGGATCGACGCTTACCGAAAGCCCCGCAAGCTTTACAACGCCTCCGGAGGGAGATGCCGGTCCACCCGAAGGATCGATTACCTGCAACCCAGAGTTCCCCTGGATCAGCAGTTTCTTCCCATCCTGCGATAACTCAATGAGGGTGGCCCCAGTGGCTAGAGTGGTCATCGTTTTCGTAGCAATGTCGAACGCGACGACGTTGCGATCAGCCTGAATAATGAGCTTGCCCGGAACTGCAAACATTCCGTTATAGTCGCCGGCTGGCGCCTTCATATCGAAATAGCGATCCTGCAAGCCTTCCAGATCGACCTTGGTTTCCTTGGACGGCTCTTCTGGCTTCTTTGCAGCCTCAGCTTCCTCGTCGTCCTTCGGAAGAAAGGGGCTAGCTGTGTCCGCCGCAAGTGCAAATCCGGTGAGCTTCGCCGTCAAGGTGTGGGCGATACGCCCGCCGCTGGTAAACGACTGTGCAACATTACGGTTCTGCGTAACAACGAGATATTTTCCGTCTGGCGTAAAGGCTGGGGAGGAAGAGTCGATTGTTGGGTCGGTAACTGGAGTAGTTACGCCTGACGCAATACTGTAGAGCGAGACTTGGAGTATCGACGCATCCAGTCCAGCCGAGAACGCGACCCACTTGCTGTCCCGGCTAAACGCAAAGTCCGTTTGAATCGCATCGTATGAAGTCGGGCTTAAATTCTTGGCGATTCTCTTGACCAAGCCCGTGGCTACTTCCACGAGTAAAACGGAATTGTCGCGGTCGCCGATCAAAATATATTTGCCGTCAGGCGACCACACCATGCCTCCGTGCTCGCCCGCCAGGTCCTTCGTAAGCTGCTTTGGTGTCGTACCGTCGTTAGCGCCCACTGTGTAAATCTGCTCTTCGCCCGAAGCATCGCTAACATAAGCAATCTGCTTGCCATCAGCCGACCACACGGGGTTCTGAATACGCTGGTGGGAATCGCCCGCTACGGAGCGCATCGGACCTTCACCAACAGGAACCGTGACCAGATGGCCGCGAACCGCAATAGCAACCCGCTTACCGGCCGGCCCAATGCCGACTCCATCTCGCGGTCCATCTTCAATCATCAAGTCAAACGGTCTCGAATGGATGTGGTCAGAGTTGAGGTGGATCGGAACGTCCGTGGTCGCGCCTGTGGCGGGATCAAAGACTTCAATATTTGGACCTGCTTCAAAGACGATCCTCTTACCATCCCCCGATGGGTTGCGTACCGGGCCATCAGTGATAGTGGTCGCAGCCTTAACCTTCTTGGTGGCAGGATCAAGCTGCCAAAGGTTGCGCACGCCAGATCGTTCGGACACGAAATAAACGCTATTGCCAACCCACAGCGGCTGGGTATCCACGCCCTTCGAGTTAGTGACCTTCGTGAACGTGCCAGTCGAGGTGTCGGCAATCCAAATCTTATCGGCCTCGCCCCCTTCATAGCGGAACCAGTTCATCCACTCATTGCTCGTAGGCACGTAAGCAAGCGTGTGCCCATCACGGTTCATGGATGCGAATGCGACGCGGGGTACCGGCAACTTCGTGGGTATGCCACCGGTCACCTGCACACTGAACAGTTCTGTGGTGACGTTGCGCTCGAATCCAGGCGCCAACAATTTGCTGGGGCTGCGGAATAGGACGCTCTGGCCGTCCGGCATCCATCCAACAACCTGAGCAACTGTGGGATCATAGGTCAGCCGCTTAGGCGTTCCGCCCGTCGTGGGCATGACGTACACATTCGGCGCACCATCGTAGCTGGCGGTGAAGGCTATCTGGCTTCCATCTGGCGAAAATCGAGCGCGTGACTCAACTCCTGGGTCGCTCGTAAGGCGTCGCGAATCCCCCGTTTTCACGTCAGCCATCCACAAGTCACCTTCAGCAGAAAATACGACTTGATCGCCGTGGATGTCGGGGAATGTGAGGAAGGCTTCCGGGCCGGGACTCTTAGCCGTAAACAGGGCTCCCAGAGCGACGGTGATCAAAGTGAGCATTGGGCGAGGCTACCCCACGGTTCAAGCAGTCGCACCGCGTCCTTATCTTAACCTTCCCTCGAGGCCCTAAACTATCCCAGGACTACGCCCTTACTCGCAAGAGTAAGCTGATCGCGAACTCATGCAAGCAACCACCACTGTCCCCCAGCTCAAAGCCTCTTACGACGCGATTGTCGTCGGCAGTGGCCACAACGGTTTGGTTGCGGCGGCGTACTTGGGCAGGGCGGGGAAGTCCGTTTTGGTGCTGGAGAAGAACGCGACCATAGGTGGCGCAACTGCCTCCGAGAAGGTTTTTCCAGATTACGACGCTTGGCTTTCGAAGTACTCCTATTTAATCTCGCTATTGCCCCAGAAGATCATCGACGATCTGGGTCTAAGTTTCCACACCAAGCGGCGCACAACGGCATCGTTTACTCCCTATACAGATTCAAATGGCGCTGCCCGTGGCCTTGTTTTGTCAAACGTCGTCGAATCGCGATCAAAGGAATCGATGCGGGAACTGACCAGCGGCGATAAGGCTTGGACCGATTACGAACGTCTATTGGAGCTTGAGAAGGCCATCGCCAGCCACGCTTGGCCAACGATGCTTGAGCCCCTCCAATCACGCGACGACTTTGCCGCAAGAATGACCTCACCCCTAGACAGGGAAGCATGGAAGTCCTTCGTCGAAGAGCCAATCGGCAATGTCATTGAGCGATACGCCCAAAACGATGACCTTCGCGGCCTTCTCATGACCGATGCAAAAATTGGCGTCTTCACCTACCCCCAAGACCCGACCCTAGTACAAAACCGCTGCTTCCTCTACCACGTTATTGGAGGCGGAGATGGCGAGTGGCGGGTGCCAGTCGGTGGCATGAAGTCGCTTGTGAATTCGCTAGTCGAGTCGTGCCAACGGGCAGGTGTTGACTTCCTAACCTTAGCCGAAGTCAAGCAGGTTAGCGTTGGCCCGGAAAAGCATACTGTTACCTTTAACCATGAGGGGAAAGAGAAAGACGCCAACGCCCAGCACGTTCTAATCAACGCGGGTCCCAAGACATTCGGGCGAATCCTAGGCAAGCCTTGGCAAGCCGAAGAGAAGGACGAAGGCTCGGTGGTCAAGATCAACATGCTGCTCAAGCGGCTCCCAAAGGTTCGAGCGGCGGGCGTAAGTTCCGAGGAAGCCTTCGCAGGTTCATTTCATATCGACGAAGGATACGCGGCCATGCAGAAATCGTACGAAACCGCGCGGGATCGCATCGTCCCCAACCCAGCCCCGGGCGAGATGTATTGCCACACGCTCACCGATCCATCGATCCTAAGCGAGGACCTACAGCGCCAAGGCTATCACACGCTAACCCTCTTCGGGCTCGACATGCCATATCGGCTGTTCGAGAAAGACCACGACAAGCAAAAGCAGCTTGTCAAGCAGCTCTATCTAGAGGGCCTGGACCGCATCTGTGTCGAGCCGTTCATAGACTGCGTTGCCCTAGACCGGAACGGCGAGCCATGCATCGAGATCAAAACTCCTCAGGACCTAGAAAGGGAAGTCGACCTCGACCAAGGCAACATCTTTCACAACGCTCCGTCCTGGTTCTTCGCCGAGAGCCCCGAGGCGGTTGGAACCTGGGGAGTTGAAACGGAATTCCCTCGAGTCTATCGAGCAGGTTCAT
>JBBQMJ010000187.1:0-6655 GCA_038328815.1 Fimbriimonadales bacterium
CGTGTGTAAGGACAGTAATGTCTTAAGCTGAGTGATACTAATTGGCCGAGGGCTTCAAACTCAAGCTTTACCGATTGTTTGATGTGTGTTTCTAACTGCACCGCTGTGCGACTTTCTAAGAGCCTTTGCGCTGCAAGCGCAGAGGCTCGTGGAAAGTGCAATGTGAAAGGTGAAAGGGTTGCCCTTTACTTTTCACCGTTCACTTTTCACGCGCCTATGGCGCCTCGATTTCTATTCGGGTGACCTGAGCGAAGAGGAAACACCCGTTCCCATTCCGAACACGGCAGTTAAGCTCTTCAGCGGCGGAAGTACTTGGTCCGCAGGGTCCCGGAAGATAAGCGCGTTGCCCGGATAGATAACTTTAGAAATAGCCTCCATCGAAAGATGGGGGCTTTTCTGCTTTTTGGTTGTAGTCTAGTGTCATCGGTTATGGTCCTCAACCTAGCAATTTGCGTTCTCGCGCTCTTTCAAAACAAGAGTTTCGGTGCATCTTTCGACATCAGCCATCCCTTTGGCGTTGTCTTTGGAGCGACGACACTCAAGCAGCTTGAGGGCCTTCTAGGGCCGGTTACAGGTGGTAACGGCTACGAACCCGCTGCCCGTAGGCACTTTTGGGAAAGTCAAACCTCCGGCGGCGATTTTCAGGTGGACGTCCGCGGTTGGGAAATTCAGCCGGACGGGACTGGGTCAGTCGATTTCATAAATGTCGGACTCGATACGAATTTGAAGGATGATTTGGGTGGCCGAGTGCCCGTACCGCGTCTTCTTCAGGGGCTGAATGCTGGTGATTCCGTCTCAAAGACGGTCCATGCGCTTGCCGCGTTGGGGCCGCCCTCGGGGTTATGGAGCGACGTAGCCTATTGGACAATCAAACCGAAGGGTGATCTGCGCGAACCGGTCACCTTTTTCGCTTTCTTCGGAGAGAACGAGCCTGGAAAGGGTTCGACGTTGACTGGCTTTCGCTGGGAATATGGCACTCGTTACGAGGACCACCTGATGCATAGGTCGGAGTCTGAGTTTCAAAAGGTCCTCTGGGATGGTCCAAGCCAAGGCGGGTTGATATTAGTGAGGAAGGCATTGGATGATAACTACGAAGGACCCTATCCAATCGCCTATGCCTGCATTTCAGAGTTTTACGTTGGTGATGTGAAAGTTGACCGCGGCCGGCCGGGCTATGAGAGTGCCGTTTGGTTCACTCTTCACCCTGGAGCTGGCAGCAGGGAAGACATCCTTATCCTGGGACCCCGAGCAGACTCAACCTGGGGCGAGTTGCTCGACCGGTGGTCGTCGTACGACATTCCGTTTGAGACTGCCACCCTGTCGGCAAATGATTCAACCGTCCTTCTATTTGAGCCTGATAGCGAATACAAGAACCCAGAAATTAACCGACCTCGGGTTGACCTCGTATGTTGGTCAGAAGCAAAACAGAAGTACGTCCTTGCGACAACCGTGTTTCGCGATGAGCGATTTTCGCTCGCGACAACAGCAAAGGTTGCCAAATTTGTTGCGGAAGATCAACGTCAGGCATTCGGACGAGGTCCAACCCCATCCGTCGTTAGCCAGTTTGCGAATCCATTTGGCATCGACATACGGAACGCCCAGTTTTCCCAAGTGGAAGCAAAGCTGCCTGCAAGCAGAGCGTCAATCAAGGAGTATCAAAGGACGCTGGACTGGAGATCAAGGGAGGACTGTCATGTGGAGGTAAGTGCCAGTGGTGATGGCGGCATTGGAACGATCGCTGTGACGGAGTGGAGGGGCGCCCTTGGCAGCAATCACTTTCCGTTTGGAAAGCTTCCACCAGCGCTTGCGGGCATGAAAATTGGGGACTGGCAAAGCTCTGTATTATCTCGGCTCACGGTTCTTGGAAAGCCTGAATCAAACTTCGAAAGCGGGGTCGCCTGGACGTTCCTGCCTTATAGGCGCCAAAGGTACGTGGAGTACGGCTTCTCATTCTTCGTCGAGTTTGAAGCACATCGGCTGAAGGGATTCAAATGGCAGAAAGGTTAGATTCGCTTGGGGATCACGGACCGCTCGTCGGACTGAATTTGGACATGGCGATCGGGAAATTGACGGCCAGTAGTGTGGGGTACAAGTGATCCCCCTCATCGCTGCGGCACTTATGGTGGGTGCGACGCATGTTGCGTCGGCCGCTGAATTGCGCCATCCTTTTGGGGTTTCATTCGGCAAGACCAGCCTCAATCAGCTGGAGGAGTCGCTTGGCAAGGCGGATGGCAATGTCACCGGAGACCGTCATCGACGCAGAATCTGGGAGTCAAACCCATACATCGAAGCTTGTGGTTGGGACATCACCTCGGATCATTCTTCGACGGTCGACTATCTGCTTTTCGCCCCCGGAGAAAGTCCCCCCACGAAAGGGGCTTCACTACTCCCAGCACCCTTAAGGTCCTTGCGCCGCGGCGATTCGATGACCAAGACGATCCGCGCACTTGCGTCGCTCGGGGATCCAGATAGAATGTCCGCGAGTGTCGTGCACTGGACCCTCAAACCCCAAATCCACCAGGCAGAACCTATCAACATTTTTGCGATGTTCGAGGTGGATCTAGCCAAATCAGGCAAGCCGGAGCTCGACTCCATCGAATGGGAATACGGGGCTCGTTACGAGGACCACTTTCTGTCCAAGGCGGATACGCAGGATTACACCGTTGCTTGGGGTGGTTCGTTTGACCATCGCATGATCGTCGTGCGCGAGAGGGAAGAACTTGGCGGTTCACAATCGATTCTCTATGCCTACCACACCTTTTATTGGGTCGGTGATGTTCAGGAGTTTCTCGATCGGCCGGGCTATGATCCGGGCCTTCGTTTGACCTTGTGGCCGGGTGCCGGAAGCGGAAACGGCCTACTCATCATTGGGCCAAGGGCGGATGGAAATTGGGCACAGTTGCTCGATGCGTGGACCCCTCACGTACTTCCAATCGAATCGGTCGACCTCGCCGACAACGAATTCCCCGTCATCATGATGCAGCCGATCGACGAGTATAAACAGCCAATCAAGAGGCATCAGATCGAAATCTATGCGTGGTCTGAGCGGTGGCAGAAGTTCTCTTTGATCACTACCGTTTACCGAGATCGGCGCTTCTCGGGGGCGACTCGAAATCGGGTTAAGCAGTTTTTCGCAAAAGACGTCCGTGAAACTTATGGGTCCTCGCCAAGCCATTCGACCGCTGAAGAGTTCAGCAAACCGCTAGGCATCGGCTTGGATACTATCAAGTGGCCGCAACTTCAGAAGGCGTTTACAGGCTCGCAGATGACCGGAAAAAGCTTCGAACGCAACCTTAAGTGGGTTTCGCCTGACGGCTGTATCGTCGAGTTTAGTGGTGATGACGACAACGGCGTGAGGTACGTTAAAGTCCGAAGTTGGCGCGGTGAACTAGGTTCTCATCCATTTCCAATGGGCAAGCTCCCTCCACTTCTTTCTAAAATGCGGGTTGGTGACTCTCAGAGCGTCGTCTTGAAGCGACTGAAGGCCCTAGGACGACCTGATGACCGAACGTGGGGAGTGCGCTGGGGCTTCATCCCGACGAAGACAGGTCCATGGGACGGTTTCAAAGCCTACATCCAAGTCCTCTTTAATGAAGGAAAGCTCGAGGAATTCCGCTGGGAATCATAAAGGGCTGAGGTTTGTTCTTTACCACTCCTCCGTCCGCCACTCGCCCCAGATCTTCTCCTCTTCCCACTCTTCTGCTGGCTCTTGGCCGGCGAGCCTTAGGCCCAGCATGATCAGGCCAACGTGCCAGCCGTCGTGCCAGACCATGTGCTGCAGGTAGAGCACCTGGTTGTCGTAAAAGCCGGCTTTGGCTACGCCTTTCGCCAGACTCTCCCCAACAACCTCCCGAATCGTAACCCCACTCGCCGCCAACTTCTCTCGAATGGCATCCAGCGATGGCAGCGGCGTCTCAACACCATCCGGCAAGTACTCGCCCAGACCCTCGGCACCCGAAGGCGAAAGCTGCTCAAGCCAGCCTTTGCGCACGTTGAACATGTGCGCAAGCTGACGATCCAGCGGCCAGCCGTCTTCCGAAGGCTTGGCATGCCGGTTCGACTCATCAATCTTTGAGGCTACGGCGGCGACAATTCGGCATTGGCGATCCCAGGAATCTAGCAAGGCTTCGGTGACGGTCATTGAAATGTTATACACCCGCGAATCTGAATTAGCCGCCTTGCCCGCGCTAATCGGGCTTTTCGACTAACGAAACTACTTCTTTCGGTTGTAAATGTACTGGAAGTCCTTGGGCTCTTTGAGGATCATCTGGTCTGGCGAGCGAAATTCCAATTTCCATATCTGCGGTCTGTCCAAATATTGAGCAAGATAGTTCTTCTCCCTGATGATGTGGCCTGGCTTAACGCCGGTGACTTCAGTTGACAGTATGGTGTACGTCATGTAATCCTCTGTAAGGGACCAGGTTCCGGTCCATGAGAGCTTTACGTCCTCATTAACGCTTCGATGGGTCATCGTCATGTCCGGCAAATAAGTGCTCTCAGAGCCGTCATCCATCACCCACGTGCCAAGGATGAGCTTCTTTGTCTCTGCCAGTGACTGATGCTCACCGCATCCAATTGTGCTGAAGAGGGTCAAGAACAGGGCCGCAAGGGCAAGATGATGGCGGAGGGCAGTATGTTTGTTTGTCACCGTGCAGATTGTAACGTTTTGGGCGCGATTATGCTAGCGTCTTTGTAGCAGTCGACCGCCCAGGCGGGGACGGATTACGGTTGTTTCTACTGCCATGCTATCCTCAAGCCGCTATGTTTTCGAAACCGCAGATGGAAGGGCCGCCTTTTGTGTTCTATAGGGGATTCTGGAGGCTGGCATCCGACGCCGTTGGCTTCGTTATCATGGCGCTTTTGGCGGTTGGTTACGTACTCTCGAACTTGAAGAACGGGCACTCTGCGTTGGATTTCAAGGCAGAGCCATTACCTTCGGCAATCCTTATACTTGCGCCTCTCACCCTGATTGGATGGGTCTTCTCTCTGACGAGGAATGGGTTTAGGAGAAAGCCCGTCTTAGTTATCGACGAGAATGGCTGGACCAGTTTCTTCGGCCGTAAGCTCACGATTCCTTGGTCTCGAATCGAGAGGATCAACGTCGTTGGCAGGGGCAGTGCGAAGATGGTGGGCGTAGTGTTGCGCGACCACGAAGCGGCGCTTGCAAGCCTACAAGGTCAAATAGGAATCAAAGCCCTGCAGTTTTTCATCAAGAAGCATGGCGTGGTTGGCCAGGTCGCCCTCGGGGCACTTCCGGTCAAGGCTTCAGACTTCTTTGCTTTCGTTGGACCCTATTCCGAACTTATGATTGCGCGGAGCCAGGGCCTGCCTGAGGGACAGGCGACCTATCCGAGACCGAACAGGTCGGTCTTTGATCACGCATAGAGTCGCTGGATAAGGTAGCTAGAACGTCAGGGAGTGCGACCGATGGGCAAGCTGCTTACGCTACGCTCAGCCAATGCGCGTTTCTCGTGGCAATCCTTGACTTTGCGTTCCGAGTTTCGAGTGCTATCCATGTTCAATATGTACCCGCGTCACAAGGGTGGAGGGCAGCCGTACCACATATATACGGGTTTCTGGCGCATGCTTCCTGGGAGCCTTTTCTCGCTTCTCGTAGGAAGTTTTCTTGCAGTCACCACCTATTCTTCCCTACAGCGCGGTGTCCCGTTAATTCGGCTCGATTCGATTCTGCCAAGCACATTTGGTACACCTTCGCGAACGTTGTTATTTGCCCGAGCCTGTTCATCTCTGTCATCCTCAGAACGATGGCGGGTTTGCACAACCTGCCCGTGATAACCATCGACGAAAAGGGCTGGCCGAGCCGCAACGTTACGGTAATGCACATCCCTTGGTCGCTGATCAAGCAAGTGGGAATTCACCGAATCCCTGGGAACGGTCCTTTGGAACCTGCGAGCGCCCCAGTTGCATCTCCACAGTTCGGGCCGCGTAGTTAAAGTTATGGGTAGGCGCGCTAATATCGAAGGTCCGCCGTTCCGGTTCTTCACCACGCGTAAATGGAGGGCTCAGGTTTTCGCCTTTTGGTTCGGCCTGCTCTTGCTCGTCTTGGGCCTTCCGCTGGTCCAGAGCCTCAGAGATTTTCGAAAGGGAGATGCCGGTTACCCATTGCTCGAGCTCTCGTCTACAGTCCTAGCCCTGCTTGCGGCGTCCATCGCCGTTCTCATCGCGTGGCTTAAGCGGCGAGATAAGCCAATGCTCGTGATCGACGACTATGGCTGGATTAGCAACTATTACCTTATGGAAACCAAGTTCGAGTGGTCCGAGATTGAGTCCATATCCGTGTTTGGAGGCGCGAGAGGTTGCCAGGTAGGTGTGGTCCCCCGTTACCCTCAATCTGCGATCTTGAGCCTGCCCGGCAATCGACACGCCCACGCGCGAATGTTGGAGAGAACTGGGATTATCGGCAATATTCCTGCTGGCGCACTGCCGGTCGACGTTGATGAGTTTATGGCCCTCGTCGGTCCTTATGCAAAGCAAATGATTGCGACCAATAAACCATCCTTGGCCGAAGGCGAATTCGCCGAATACCCCCGTCAGACGAAGCCTGTGCTGAGGAAGGGATAGGAGTTCTGGCCATGACTTCGATCACGAAGAACGATGCGCCACCTCTGATTCCACGACTGGGGTTCTGGCGGCG
>JBBQMJ010000188.1:0-6644 GCA_038328815.1 Fimbriimonadales bacterium
AGTCGGTCGTTACAACGCCACCAACAAGGCGTACCACGTGACGAAGCTCTTGAGCACGTTGGCCGAGCAACTGCGAATAGGTGTTACCTAGCTGATCGTAGTCCTCGCCGTAGGAGGTTGTTGCAGATAGCAGGAGCTTCGAAATGCGGCTGATATTCTTCAAGCCGAGTCGCGTAGCTTCAATAGGATCTTCACCCATATCTTCCGTTTGCGCCGTTGGATCAACACCAAGAAAGTTGGCGATGTCGTTATCGAAACGTAGCTCGGGGTGAGTCGCCTGGCGCGATGCAATTAGATCGAGCTGAGTCTTCTCATCTTCAGAACTCTGAGAGCCAGCGAAGGGCTTATAGCCCCACTCGATTGCGAACTTGTCGTAGGGTCCAATTTTGCCGATTGTCTCTGCGCCATCTCCTGGCTGCTCGACGTAGTTGAACCGCGTGTAATCCATGATCGAAGCGGCCAGGCCGAACTTCTTTGTAAACTCAGGATCTCTCAGTTGCTTGGTCGTATAGAAAGAACTCGCCTTAAAGTTGTGCTGCAAACCAAGGGTATGCCCCACTTCATGGGTGATGGCGTACTGCACCAGCGGTCCCATGAGGTCGTCTGGGAAGGGCATTTTGTGTGCTTTAGGATCGGACGCTGCGGCTTGGCTGAAATACCATTGCTCGACGAGGTCCAACAGGTTGTGCCACACGAGAACGTGGGCTGAAATCACTTCCCCGCTTCGCGGATCGACGATGTGCGGTCCACGTGCATTGGCAACCGTCGACGGAATCCATCGGATTACCGAGTAGCGTGCATCTTCTGGATCCCAATTGGGATCTTCTTTTGCCGTCGGCGCATCTTTTGCGATGATGGCGTGGCTAAAGCCAGCCTGCTCAAATGCCGGCTGCCATGCCTCAATAGCCTTGTGAATGTAAGGGCGATAGGCATCCGGTACTTCGCTTGAAACGTAAAACACGATGGGCTGTTTAGGATCGCTCATCGCAGCGCTGGGGTCCTTCTTTTCCAACCTAAATCGCTCGATGAATTCCCGAGTATCCACCCGATGCTTTGGGCTCCCATAAACGTCGAAGCCTGTCGCAAAGTAGCCAACGCGCGAGTCGCCATAGCGGCCTTGCATAGCCTTTTCTGGAAGTAGAACCAAGCTAGAGTCCACCAACACCGTCGCACTGCTTGCACGGGCGCCGCCACGAGCGCCAGCTCCGCCGCTGGGCATCACTGAAAGAGTCAAAAAGACACGCGTTTCGATGTTTGTGGGGAAGGCAGTGACCCGATCTAGATAGCTTCGATTAGGATCGATTCCCGCGGCTCCGAGCCTTTGGCCGGCGGCGAATTCAAATTGGTCGAACAGGAACACTCCACTAACGTCAATCACGACGCTCTTGTTGTCACCTTCAGCCTCAACATTGAACGAGCTAACGATTGGCGGCAGGCTTGCGGCCTCTACTCCAGCCTTAATTGGCTCGCCACCTTCGGCTCTCATCGCGTAGCTGGGAGCGCGCAAGAAGATCTTATTGTCATGTCGCTCAAAGCGAACCACGCGATAGCCAAGCGGTTGCGCGATGTAACCGAGTTGCTGAGGCAATTGGGCGACTTCCGTCTGCCAAAGGAAGTCTCGGCCTAGGAGGCTCTTTGGAATCTCCCAGTAAATCTTGTCGTCTACCTGATGGACTTTAAAGACGCCATCTTGGGTTTTGGCTTCAGCCGTGATCACTTCTTTGTATGGCTTGATCTCATGCTTGGGCGGCCCGGTTTGTGGTCGAGTACGTGGCGCAGCAGGCGTGGCGGGACCTGAATCAAAGGGGTTCTGAGGAGGATTTTTCGGGGCGGGGACAGGCGCGGGCGCGGGCGCGGGCGTTTGCGCGAACACTGAACCGACAAAGACGGTGCAGGCGAGAATGGCGCTAAGCGCTCGGCAATAAGGTCTTACAACTGGCATTCTTTCTCCTAAAAGCGGAATCTTCTGCTTGTACTTTGGCTAGGTTTTAACAGTTCCTTACCCGCACTCTTGATTCAACCCTAAGGTTCGATGATTCGAAGCTGTTTCCTGTCACATTTCTCAGGACCCTAGCCTCCAAAAGTCCCAGAAAATTTGCCATGGAACTTTAAGGCTGTTTGGCCACCCTAACAAGGGTACGACTTGAATTTTGGTCACCGTCTTTGGGGCGATTTGACCACAAAGGAGAAAACCTTGAACACAATTTACGCAACATTCAGAGATCCCGAGCTAGCCGAAAAAGCGGCTGGCGCATTACTTGACCACGGTATGGCCAACGAGGACATCACTCTTCTTCATCACGAGTCCATGGGCAGCCGAATGGTGGGCAGTACCTTCGGTGTTGACGACTTTGTCAGCCCCCCGGCTAGGCCTTCTGTGCAGGCCACTTCAAGGGAAAATGAACAGTATTTCAAGGATATTGATGACTGCGACAAGGCGGATCTGGAGGCTAAGTCCGGAATCAGTACCACAACCGCAGCGGACGCCGAAGTTGGCGCAGCCAAAGGTGCAGTTGTTGGTTTGGGCGTCGGGGCCATTGCAGCGCTCGCGTCCCTAGCGATTCCTGGCGTCGGACTGGTTATTGGCGGCGGTGCCCTAGCTACTGCGATCGCGGGGGCAGCGGCGACGACCGGTGCTGGGGCCATTGCCGGCGCGGTCACTGGCTACTTAAAGGATCAAGGAGTTGACCAAAAGCTCGCGATGGAGTACGTGGAGACCGTAAAGAGCGGTGGCACTATGTTATCCATCCAAGTGCCCTCCCTTAAGGTCGATGAAACCCAGGCGCGGGCAATCCTCGATAAGTACGGCGCGGAGAATGTACACGCATATGTGGCCAGTGGAAGAGGCTACGTAGCTTAGAGCTCAAATGCCTGCTCTACCTTCAAGGGTGGAGCAGGCCTAAATTAGCTCGGCGCTATTGCGGATCGTCCGGATCATTTGGGAAATATGGCGTCCCTCAGCAATTTCCTCGATCAGCTTCTGATTGAACGCAGGGAGATCCGCTGGCATCCTGCTTGTTACGAGTCCCTGGTCCACAATCACTTCAGCATCTACCCATTCCGCTCCCGCGTTTCGAAGATCTGTCTTTAGGGATGGCCATGACGTCAATTTGCGGCCCTTTGCCGTTCCCGCCTCAACGAGCATCCATGGAGCGTGGCAGATCGCGCCTACGGGCTTGCCCGTCTCGAAGAACCTGAGGACAAATAGCACTGCGTCAAGATTCAATCTAAGTCGATCCGAGTTGATGACGCCGCCAGGCAACATAAGGGCATCAAAGTCTTCGGGGCGGGCATCCTTTAGCGTTCGATCAACATTAATGCTTCCACCCCAGTTGCCGTCCGTCCACGCCCTGATCTCGCCGCCAAGAATAGAAACAATTTGGCACGATCCACCAGCGGACTCAATAGCATTGCGTGGACTTTCGAGTTCACTTTGCTCGAAGCCATTTGTAGCTAGTATCGCTATTCGCTTGCCCGACAGTAAATCGATTGCCATGCAGTCTCCTAGAGCTCGGAATCGGCATCCCTCGGATGCCGACCGAGACTGTCTCTATGACCTGGAGGCAGGAACGGAAGTTCGCTTTCCCAGCCTCACGCGGCGAGAACTTGGTCAGTCGAGCAAAGTTCCTAAAATCCTTGGGAAGCGTCATAGATGCTGCGCGTTTGCTTAGGGTTTCTTTATGGCGACGACTTTAATTTTCCCAGTGACGGTGCCTTGTGTGAAGTCGACGTCGCTCTTAATGAGCTTTCCGGTAACTACGTCGACCTGGCTCTTTCCATCAAGCATAAGGTCGCTGGTGCTCGTTTCCATCGCCGCGGACCACTCAAGCAAGGCGACAGCGCTTCCGCCGATAACCTTTAGTTCCTTGCACTTGCCCTTGATCGAGATTGCCTTTGCCCCGACTTTAAAGTCAACTTTATATGACTCTCCGGCGCTAATCGCGTTTCCAGGGACGTTGTTTGCCAGTTCAAACAAGAAGTAGATAATCTCCGAGTCCCCAGCAATGGCTTGCGTTGACACGCCATGTTCGTCAAAATCGCCGGTGAATGGCTCGGGTGCGTCACTCGCCGAATCCAGCCCGCTCGTGTAGTGATCTACCGTAAGCGTAAGGTTTGATTTGCCACCATCAAGAAGCTTGTTGACCTTCTCGATGACATCGCTCTTGATCTCTATGCCATCGCCGACCTCAATCCGAAACTCAAGCCTGTATCGATCAAGGTCCGTAGCCGCGTAGACGTGCTTGAGAGGAGCAGGTGCTGCTTGCGGCTGACCTTGATTAGGGAGAGTCGCAAGCGTTAGCAACAGGGCGAGATGGATCAATTAACTGCCTTCTTCTTGGCCTCGAGGGAAATCGTTCCCGTAACCGCGCCTTGCAGGAGTTCGGCATCGCTCTTTAACACTTTCCCCGTGGCCGCATCGACTTGGCTTTTGACCTTCATGTCTACATCTCCGCCGCCTGGAGGACTGACAGTGCAGGTCCATTCCAGGAAAGCAACCTTCTTCCCTTCAACGTCCTTGACTTCCTTAAGCTTGCCTTTGCCGGTGATCGAACCATTGCTTAGCTTTAGGTCGAAGGAGTAATCGTCCCCGGGCTTGAGGCTGGATCCTGGAACGAAAGACAGCACTTCAAAAATCGAAAAGACGATCTGATTTCCATGCTCGGTGAACGCGTCGCCCATACCATGCTCATCGAGAACAGCGTTAAATGGCTCGGGTTCTTCGCCGTTGTCCATTGTTGATTTGTAATTAGCCACGCTCAAAACGGCGTTCGCTTTCTTGTCGTCAGCCAATTTGTCGATCTTGACAATGATGTCGCTCGTGATCTCAGCGGTGGAACCCACTTCGAGGGTTGCTTTTATCGTGAACGTATCCTTGTCGGCAAGGGCGTAAACACGCTTAATTGACACGGGTTCGGCAGACGCTGTTGCAGGGGCTTGGGCGCCGCCATGGAATGGCATTGCGATGAGTGATAAACAAATAGCTAAATGAAACATAGAATCCTCTCCCAGGCGCCGCTGGCACCTTACATTTGAAGGCTTGACGGCATTGTATCGTGATGGGTTGCAGCTGGGAAGTCCTTTGGCCTATCGAGCCGAAGCACCCGTCGAAGAAGTAAACTGGCCTTAATGGCTACCTTGGCCCCCCAACGTATCAGCATCGACTCCATCGCCGAAAAGGTTTACGCGGGCGAGCGGCTCTCACCGGAGGATGCGCTGTTCCTTTTTCAGCATCAGGACATGCTTGCGCTTGCCACTTTGGCCAATTTCCAGCGCCAGCGTTGTGTGCCTGGCAATCAGGTGACCTACATCATCGGGCGTATCTTGAATTACACGAACGTATGCTGGGTTCGCTGCAAGTTTTGCGCGTTTTACAGGGTCCCTGGGCACGAGGAGGGATACCTCCATTCAGCGGACGAGATTATTGCCAAGGTTCAAGATACGGTCGATCATGGGGGCGTCGAGATTCTCTTCCAGGGCGGCCTCAATCCCAAGTTGAAGATCGATTACTACGAAGAAACATTCCGCAATATCAAGCAGCAGTTTCCTGAGGTGATTCTTCACGCGCTTAGCCCCGCCGAGATCATCTATATCGCCCACATCTCGCGACTTTCGCTTCTTGACACGCTTGCTAGATTAAAGGCTGCCGGTCTTCACTCGATTCCTGGCGCCGGCGGCGAAATCCTGGTTGATCGGGTAAGGAAAATCATTGCCCCTTACAAGGACACGACCGACGAGTGGCTTGAATGCATGCGCGCGGCGGCTTCCCTGGGGATCCGCTCAACCGCCTCAATGATGTTTGGGCATGTCGAAACATTGGAAGACCGAGTAGAGCACCTGACCCGAATTCGAGACCTGCAGGATGAGTGCAATCCGTTCCGCGCCTTCATTGCCTGGAGCTTCCAGCCTGAGGAGACTATGCTGCAAATCCCTCAGAAGGCAAGCAGCTTCGACTATCTTCGAACGGTGGCCGTTGCTCGACTTTTCTTAGATAACATCGACAACCTTCAAGTGTCGATCCTAACTCAGGGTCCCAAGATCGCGCAGCTAGCGCTGGGCTATGGCGCCAACGACATGGGCTCGGTGATGATCGAGGAGAACGTCGTGAGCGCCGCCGGAAATAAGTTCATTGTCGACGCGCACGAGTTTGAGCGACTCATTGAGGGCGCGGGCTACGAACCGCACCGAAGAAATACCCGATACGAATTGATCTAGCGCTTGGCCGCGCTTGATCCTTCGGAACCCAAGGCTTCTTCCACCCGGCCGTCCGCCAGGAACGCCGATCTTGCGCTTAACACCAGGACCCGCCGCATTGTTCAACCAGAAAACGTAGGGATTGATCGCGCCATTGTTGACCATCAGGGTCTGGCCCGTTCCGTTGGCGTTCATCTTGTAGAGGCCGGAAAGCGAATTGTTGCCCGACAGCAGCGCGTATGCGATCTGGTCGCCAGCCGGACTAAATGTAGCGCCGATGGCGTCTGAGGTTCCATTCGTCAGGTTGGTCAACGTTCCGCCCGCCGCAGGCATTGTGTAAACATCCAGAGAACTAATTCCAACGCGGCCAACGAAAATGATTGTGTTACCGTCCGCTGAAAATTGAGGAACGAACTTGTCGACGTTGCCGTCATTCGTCACCTGGACCTTGT
>JBBQMJ010000189.1:0-6643 GCA_038328815.1 Fimbriimonadales bacterium
CCATAGATAATGGCCGAAACACCATGGCGGCGTTCGTCGGCGTGAGTGGCAAGAAGGCGATGCGTGTTGCGGAGCGTCTACCCTATTTTTCGTCCGGCGTGGCCTATCCAGATTACGTCGTAATCCCACCTGAAGCATTATTCAATGGCGCAAAGTCGATTCTCGCTGCGGGTTACTACGATAATCTGTGGCGACTGCCGACGAAGGACGATCGCTAAGGCAGAAGATCGGGATGAACGACATGGCGGAAATGCCCTACTTACGCCCCGGCGGCAACAAATACATCAGTCCCGCGACCATGCGGTTCCGCCACGCTGGCCAGTTGTGCCCCTCGTGGGTCACGCGCGTGCCGAAGGGTTTGTGGATCGACTTCAGCGTCTTCTTGGCGTTGTCGTTTGCGATGGTTAGCTCGTACTCGAACGTCCCGTAATCCAGGAACAGCCTGGTCGTCTTCGCGAGCTTGCCAAACGCTTCTTTCGTAGTAAGCCCAGGCTCGTCAACCTGAAAGGCTCCAGACTGCGAATGGACGCCGCCCGCGATCAGCCAAGGGAAGTGCTCGGCCAAGCGAAGTGCTATCGTACCGCCCAGGCTAGATCCCCCAACAAACACGTCCTCGGGCTTTTGACTTGCGCTGGTCATTGCACGAACAGCCGGAAGGGCCTGCTCGACGAAGAACTTTTCATAGGCAGCCGAGTCCTTCCAATACTCCGCCATGCGGTCCTTCGGCTCGATAAGAGCAATCACCACAGCGTGCATTTTGTGAGCCTCTACCAGGTTCTCAACCACGTTCTGAACCTTGCCGACCGACTCGTAATTGTTCCCATCGCCATAGGCTAGGATGGGCAGCCCCTGCGATTGTTCGGGCGCGAAGACGACCACCTCACGGCCATCGACTTTCAAGACTGTACGCTTCAGTGGGTGCTTAGGATCGCCGTCGGGGACGTATGGCTTATATTCCGGCCCTTCCCACACACTGTTGTCGCCACCGAAATGACTGTCCATCTTCACTGGATTCTTAGGATCCAGAATCCATTTGCCATCGACGATGAACTTGTACTCGATGCGGGCGTCCTTAGGCAGTTGGGCCTCAAACACCCAGTCATCGCCCTTCTTCGTCATAACGCCTGGTCTGTCCCAGCTTGTATAGGTGCCTGCAAACAGCACCTTTTGCGCCGACGGCGCCGTGACCTTGAACTCGACAGTATCGCCCGAGATCGAGTCATGAATCGGGGCAAATAGCCAGAGTGGGGCTAGGGCCAACAGCGCAACCATAGCTGGAAGTCTATCACGACGCTAAGCCTGTGGACCGGAATCGAACAGCGATTTCGTCATCGGGTTCGCCATAAGGTATTCCTGCGCATTGAAGGGCTTCTCGTTGGGCTTTGGATGACGGCGGATATAGCAGCCATCAGGCGTCAGTTCCCAGGACTTTTCGGTGTCTTTGAGATAAACGTCTAGAACTTTCTCTTTTAGGATGTTGACGAGTTTGGGATTCTCTACAGGAGTCAGCACTTCGATTCGGCGATCAAGATTTCGTCGCATAAGGTCGGCGCTGCCAATATACGCCTGAGGGTTGCCGCCATTCCGGAAGTAATAGGCGCGGCTATGCTCCAGGAATCGGCCAACGATCGAGAACACACGTACGTTGGAACTCATGTTCGGTATGCCAGGTCGCAGGCAGCAAACGCCGCGGCAGATCAAATCCACTTTGACGCCAGCATCGCTCGCTTCGTACAGGGCCTCAATGACTTCAGGGTCCACAAGGGCGTTCAGTTTGAAGATAAGCCTGCCCTTGCTATCCTTTTTGTGGAGCGTCACTTCGCGCCGAATCAGTTCAAGAATCTTTTCGCGAAGGTTTAGCGGGGCGACCAAGAGTTTGCGGTAATCCTTTTGGCGGCTGAACCCGGTGAGGTAATTGAATAATTCGCTGATGTCTTGAGTGATATCGGGATCGCAAGTGAATAGGCCAAGATCAGAATATTGGCGCGCGGTGACTGGGTTATAGTTGCCGGTCCCGATGTGGGCGTAAGACCGCAACCCATCGCGCTCACGCTTTACAACGAGACAGAGCTTGCAGTGGGTCTTCATGTCCGAGAACCCGTAAGTGACATGCACACCCGCCCTTTCCAGCGTCCTTGCCCAGACGATGTTATTGCTCTCGTCAAAGCGCGCTTTAAGCTCGACCATGGTAGCAACTTGCTTGCCTGCTTCGGCTGCGGCGAGCAAGGATTCGACGATTGGCGACTCGGCGCCAACTCGGTACAGCGTCTGTTTGATACCGATGACGTCCGGGTCCTTAGCCGCGGAAGCAACGAATTGCTCGACGCTGCGGAAGCTATCAAACGGCTGATGGACGAGAACGTCCGTAGAGGCAACTACTTCGAATAATCCCTCTGCTGAGCCCAATTGCTCAGGGAGATAAGGCGAGAAGGGCGGAAACCTAAGGATAGGAAGGTCGATAGCAGCAATCTCGGAGAGCACCTCCAGCCCAATGATTCCCGGCGTTACAAAAACGTCTTCCTCGTCTAGCACGAGCATCTTCATGAGGAACTGGCGAGATTTGGCCGGCATGGACGCACTGCATTCCAGCAGCACTGGGTCGCCGAATCGACGTAACTTGATTGTCTGTTCAATGGTCGTGATGAGGTCCGCTGCTTCCAGTTCACGAATTTCAATGTCAGCGTCCCTCAACACTCGGAACAGATGCGCGCCCTGAACTGAAACGCCGGGGAACAGCATGCTCAGGTTCGCGGCGATAATGTCCTCAAGAAGGACAAACTCATGCTTCTTTCTCGGGAGACTAACGGCTCGAGGCAAGATCGTTGGGACCTTAACTCGAGCTAGGCGCATCTCCCCGGCTTCGTCCAAAGCCTCAACCAACAAGTTCAGGCTTCGGTTTGAAATGAATGGAACCGACGCGGCAGGGTGCAACATCAGCGGCGTACATAAGGGGAAGACGTCGCGGCAGAAATAGTCGGTTAGTTCCTTTACCTGCTTATCGGACAGCTCGTCGTAAGAGCGAATGTGGATGCCGTGTTTGCGGAGTTCCGGATGAATCTGTTTCTCAAAAACCTCGCCCGCCCTCAGACGAAGGGGGAAAGCCGTCTCTGAGATCATCTGCAGTTGATCGTTTGGAGTGAGACCGTCCGGGGATGTGTCCAAAACCGCGCTCTCGAACTGTTCAATCAGTCCCGACACGCGAACCATGTAGAACTCGTCCAGATTCGATTCGAAGATGGAGAGAAATCGGAGCCTTTCGAGCAGCGGATTATGCTTATTCGCGGCTTCATCCAGTACGCGCTTATTGAACTGAAGCCACGAATATTCGCGGTTCAGATACCTATCCGAGCCAATCGCAATTTGATTCTTCTCTTTCACACCAGGCAACCCTGAATTGATCCTTTAGCAATTTCTATGATCGCGCCTTCGCGAACTCCGAACTCACTAACGTGCAAGTCGGCAATCTTGAACCGATCCATTAGTCCACGGTACACCATGGCGCCCGGTAAGAGGGTGGCAGCCCTTTTATTCTTAACACCGAACCGGCTTACAATTCCGGCAACCGGCAGGTGGGCGGCGGCCCAAGCCATGTAGGCCAGTTCCTCACGATGGAGCCTGGTGTCGCCGTCCGGGTGCAACGCTCGCCATAGCCCACGAACCACTCCGCCACAGGCGACCACGCTTTTCGGATGCGGCCCCGGGGTTAAGTCCATTTCTTCTAGGCGGTCATGGATGAATTTCTCTGCTACATTCACGGGCTCTTGGGGACATGGGTTCGTCAGCCCCGCCTCGGCTATAAGCCGGCCGGTTCCGATCGGCGCCGAAGCACAGTCAATAAGTTTGCCGTTAACAACGCGCGCAATTTGCGCGCTACCGCCGCCTGCTTCAATAAGGAGATCGACGTCTTGAGGTGAATCCAACATGGTGCCTTGAAGGCTGAGCTCGGCCTCGCGTAGCGGCGTTATAAGATCGACGACGAGGTCAGTTTCTTCAGTGACCGCTGCAAGCACGTCATTGTGATTCTTTGCCATCCGCATTGCTTCAGTACCGAAGAGGTAAAGATACTCGGCGCCACTGGACCGCGCGAGCCGCTTGAAGTTCTTGAGGTTCTCGATAAGCCTTGCAGCGACGTCGTCTGGAATCGACCCTTTGCGAGCGACGGTCTCGCCGAGAGACACCCATTCACTGCGGTTATCGAGCCTTGTAAGGCTCTTACCATCAGTATCGGCGATCAGCATGTGGACCGTATTGCTTCCGATATCGGCGGCAGCTAAGATTCGGCCCATTTGATTTAAGTATGACGACTTGCGGCGCAGGCTGATCTCATATCTCAGACTGTCATGACAGGACGCGTCATGGGACAAACTGACGACTATGGATCAGAGCAACTTACAGGATGCCGTCCGCTTGGCGACCGAACTCCATTTTGGCCAATGGCGGGAGGGTGCGGGGTCGCTGCCTTACATCACACACCCGATCGAGGTTCTAACCGTGCTGCGCTTCATCGGCGGCGTAGTCGATGAGGACCTGCTCTGCGTTGCCGCACTTCACGACACTGTTGAGGAGACTGAAGTTCAGCTGTCCGACATCAAGAAGCGCTTTGGACCGCGAGTCGCTAATATCCTGAAGGAGGTCACGCGTGAAGAGCCAACGGAGCAGCAAGTTGCGGGAATGTCGAAGGACGAGATTTGGGTCTTGAGAAGTGGAATGCTCCTTGACGAGATCAAGAGAATGAGCCCAGATGCGCAGCGGGTTAAGCTTGCCGACAGATTGTCCAACGTCCGCGGCGCTTATCAGACCAAAAAGGGCAAGAAGTTGAAGCGCTACCTGGACCAAACGGAGCAGATTTTGAAGATCGTCAAGAGGGAAGTGAATTCAGGCCTTTGGGACGCCATCGAATTAGCGGTTCGGGCGGGGAAGGCTTAAGTGGCCCACATCTACGGTCCCTCTGACTTTGACCCGGACTTGATCAAATCCCGGGTAGTTGGTCTGATTGGATACGGCAACCAGGGTCACGCCCATGCCTTGAACCTGCGAGACAGTGGAGTTGCGGTGTTAGTAGGCTCTTCACCGGGTAGGGGATCCTATTCGAAGGCGAAGGATGCAGGATTTGAGGTTGTTCGCGTCAGCGAGGCTGCCCGCCGTGCCGACGTGATCGTTTTGTCGCTCCCGGACGAAAGCATGGCCCGCATTTACCATGAGGAAATCGAAAGCGAACTGCATGATGGCCAGTGCCTCAACTTCGTGCACGGGTTCAATATTCACTTCGACTTCATCAAACCGCCAGCGTTCGTAGACGTCACCGTGGTCGGCCCCAAAGGGCCGGGATGGGGACTGCGTGCGGCTTATGTGGAAGGGAAGGGACTTGCAGCTCTGGTTGGCGTTGCGCAGGATGCTAGCGGCATTGCTGAAAAAATTGCATTGAGCTATGCCTGGGGCCTCGGGTGTGCGCGGTCCATGGTGATGCGGACGACGTTCCGCGAAGAAACGGAAACCGACCTGTTCGGAGAACAGGCCGTCTTGTGTGGCGGAATCCCAGCTCTAATAAAGATGGGTTACGACACGCTGGTTGAGGCTGGATACCAGCCGGAGGCAGCGTATTTCGAGACGCTCCACGAGACGAAGCTGATTGTGGACTTGTTGGTGGCCCGCGGAATGGCTGGAATGCGTCTGGCGATTAGCGACACGGCCGAGTGGGGTGGGTACCAGGCTGGCGATCTGCTAGTGAACGACGAAACGCGCAAGACAATGAAGCAGATCCTGTCTCGCATTCAGGATGGCTCGTTTGCGAAAGAGTGGGTCGATGAGGCCGCCTCAGGCGGTTCGCGGCTAGCGGCTTATCGGGCGCTGAATGGGAAACATGGCAGTGAGGCGGTTGGGGCCGAGATTAGGCCCAAAATCGGCTTGTAGCGACCAAATCGCGTCGGGCTCACCATACTGACGCCACCGAAATCTCCCGAAAATCAATCCGTGAGGGATCAAGTCCCTGGTGCATTTGCGGAATAAAAGGAACGGGATTCGGGCTTTGGGGGAAATGAATTAATGTCGGAAGAAGCTAAAGAGGCGCCAGTAGCAGCTGAGGGCAAGAAGAAAGGCGGCAGCAAGCTGCCGATGATTGTTGCGCTGGTGATGTTCCTTGCCGGAGGCGGCTTCTTCGTGATGAAGGGCAAAGGCAATGCTGCGCCCAAGAAGGTTGAGGCTCCCGCACTCGGGGCAATAGAGCCGGTGAAGGAAATGCTTGTCAACCTGGCCGGCGGAACTTCCTACCTGAAGATCGAAGTCGCTTTGCACATGGTCAAGGACTTCAAGAAGGAAGAGCTTGAAAAGAGCAAAGAGGCGGTCACCGATAGCATCCTGCTTTGCTTGAAATCCAAGAAGCTTTCAGATATCCAGTCGCCTGAGCAGCTACGTTCCCTGAAGAAGGAGCTTGCTGACGACGTGAACAAGATCCTTGAGCCGAAAGGCGCCGAGAAGGATAAGTCAAAGGATGATTCCAAGGACGACAAGCCCAAGGTTCCCGATGATTTCGATTCTGAGAAAGGGCCTGTCTTGAAGGTCTATTTCACCAGCTTCGCCACGCAATAGTGTTAGGGCAAGCGGCCCTATTTCCGAGGATGTCATTCTGGAGCGGAGCAGAGGCGAA
>JBBQMJ010000190.1:0-6624 GCA_038328815.1 Fimbriimonadales bacterium
CTCAGGCTTTGATACTCGGGCTGGTGCGTCGCTGGCGTGAGCGAAGCCTGAGGCATCAAATCTATGGTCTTACGATCTGGATTGCGAAGTCATACCTGGAGTTCAAATAGAAGAATGATCCAATGAGTACAGCAGCCGCGATGGCAATCGTTAGGACTCGCCATCTCGCTCTTAATACCCTCATATACTTGTCATGCCTCACGCTCGTCTATCACAGTCTCTTTACGCCTCGGCCAACCGTGAAGCAAAGTGTAATTGCGGAGATGGTAAGCACCCCAAAACTCATGAAACCTAGCGTCGATATGATGCCGCCATATCTGATTTGGGTGGGCAAAGGACCAAATCCCAAAAGGAAACACAAGCCGAATACTCCTAAGCTTGCAGCCATAACGCCTACCAAACACTTGTCGACACGTCTAAGTTTCATCTGAGCATGCGATTTGTCCCCAACCAATGCGGATCAGTCATGGGAACGCGAGTCGTGTGCGATTTTAGCGCTTTCGTTTAATTCATATTGGGGCTGGCTGAGTCGGATCCCTTTGCAGCACGAACTTCACTCCGCGAATAGGCGTTTCGTGAGTTAGTAGATTGCCTTTCTCGATGTCGTATTCGTCGTCCGCTGGTTTAGGCAGCTTCTCCCCATCTAAGCTAATTATCCTCAGCTTTACGAACTTTGGTGTTTGACTCCAGTGCCCTTCCAGGGTATTGGGGTCCAAGCCCCTCGTAGCCTCAACTTCCCTGAATGAGCCGTCTTTAGACAAATAAATCGTGGTTGTCGCGTTAAGCAAAGAGTGGATCATTACTAACGTCTGGGCAGCTGTTAAACGAAGCCTAGGTCCATGCCTTGACGAATCAAAGATTGCGCGGCCCGTCCAGCGCCCACTGAGGACCGGGTGGCCATCCGCGGCGGCCCGTGGGCAGTATGAGCTTAGAAGGCCCAGAAGTAGGCATGCACCCAGGTGGCGGTGAGCTCCCATCAAGATATAGTATCCGATCAATTCGCTAGCTCCGGTTCTCATGCCTCCGGACTCGCCCCGTCACAGTAATTTGAGGCGCGGCCAACTCTGGTTGGCGAGCCCGTGAAGGCCCAACTCCAATCAACGGTGGAATTAGAATCGTCGCGAACGCCTATGACGTACCAGCTTCGCCTAATCATAGTTAGGGAGATACCCCGTTAATTAAACCACGCTTCCCCGACCCAGAGCAATTTTTGACATTTGACATTTTGGCCCTTGACAATGCCCCACAAACAAAAATGGCGCGGCTCCAAAGTGGAGCCGCGCCCTGTCGACTAACAACTCCGAAGAGTTACTTGCCGTGCTTGGTCTTGCCCTTCAGCAGGGACTTGTCTACAACGTCTTCCATAGGAAGCTTCGAAGTGGACATTGCCGGGCCGTCGGTCGTTCTTGCGGTCAGGAAGATCACAAGCTCGGTTCGGGTCTTGTCGTTGTTGGTTCTCTTGAACAGGTTGCCAAGGATTGGCAGGTTCATGAGAATCGGCAGACCCTCAACGCTCTTTCGATCCTGCTCCTGAATCAGGCCACCGATCGCAATCGTCTCACCACTCTTAATGTTAATCGTGGATTGTGACTGTCGAGCGGACGTCTGGGGCAGCTGCAGCGTAATGCCGCTCTGCGAGACGTTGGTGAAGCCGGTCAGGAAGCTAACGACGGGCCGGAGGTCCATCGTGATGCTGCCATCATCGCCAACTCTCGGCAGAACCGAGAGTCGCACGCCGACGCTGATGCTGTCGGTGGTAACCGTCGGACCATTCTGGCTTGAGATGATCGAAGCAACGTAGCGGATCACGTCGCCGATGAAGATCTCGCTCTGTCGACCGTCGAGCGCCAGCATGTTGGGCCGGGCTACGAGGTTGTTCGAGGTTGCGAGCTTATCGAGCTGAGCAGTGACGCTGCCACCGAGGTAGCGGCCGCCGAAGTTCAGAGTGCCCGTGTTCTGCGTGGTCGCAGCGTTCGAGGAGTTGTTGAGCTTAACGGTCTTAACCGCGCCGCCCGTCGTGATATCCCAGCTTACGCCGGCATTGATCGCGTCGTCTTTCGACAGTTCCATGACTCTCATCTCGATGGCAACCTGCTTGGGAGCAACGTCGACCAGTTTCAGATAGTCAAGGGCAGCGCCAATCATGTCCTCAGTTCCCTTAAGAACGAGGCGCATAGGCAAGGCGCCAGTCTCCAGTCTTGACAAAGGCAAGTTGAAGTTGGTGTCCGTGCTGCTGGTAGCGCCGGTGAGAGGATCGATTTGAGTACCTGTTCCACCGGGCGTGGACGAGCCTACAGGTCGCTGCGCTGCAACGAGTCCCTGAGAGTTCGCATCTGCTCGGGTGTCGTTCGGCTTGAAGATCGAAGGCGATCCGGCCGAAGGTGATGGCAAGGTAACTCGAAGGGCTGGGAACTGAACGAGCAGTTCTTCCTTGAGCGACCGAGGGTCACCGTACTTGACGTTGTAGATTTGAACGTGGCTGCTTGAAGCAGACAGAGGCGCATCCAACTGGCCGAGCAAGTTAACCAAGAGGTCGACTTCGTTCTTGGGACCGTGAAGGATGATCGACTGATCGCCTTCAGAACCCGTGTTGGTAGCGTATAGCAGGACCCGGCCAACCGTTGTGCGGTTAGGCTGATCCTTAAGATCGGTAGCATGCTCCGGCTCGACGACGGCAGCCAAGAGTGACTTAGCTGAGTTCGACGTCGTTCGGTAAACCGCGTTCACGGCCTCCACGTTGTCAGGAATTACGATGAGCAGTGAGTGGCAAAGCTGAGCGTCAAGTTCCTTAACCTGAGCTTCAACGTCGTCAAGCTTGCTCTTGGATCCTACGAGAACGATGTACGTGTCCTTCGCCTTGGGTCCGTTGGCCGGGCCAGCGGCTGCAGGTGCTGCGGCAGCGGCGGCGGCAGGAAGGCCAGGAGGAAGGGCGCCGGCAGCACCGGCTGCAGGGGCAGCAGCGGCGGCAGCGCTGACGTTCTCCGAAGGAAGAATCATCGTGTAGTTGCTAGAGCCCTCGGCAGGAATTGCCTTGGTAATAGCAGCCTTGATCTGAGCGCCCATGCCGCTATAGATCGAAACCACGCGGGTCTCCTGAGTGTCGTCAGCCTTTCCACTGATCTGCTTGAGCGCGTCAGAGAATCGGCCTGGGCTCGTTACGATGAACGTGCTGCCGATCTTCGCGTATCGAACGCCGGCCATCGTGGTTACGAGGTCAAGAGCGTCCTTTACGGTGACGTTGTCAAGCGAAACGGTGACCTTGCCAGATACTTCGGGTGACGTCACGATGTTGACGCCAGCCTGAAGCGCGAGGGCCTTCAGAACCTGAACCACGTCCGTATTCGCAAAGTCGAGGGTCACTCGCTTGTCGAATGTGTTCGGCGCGGAAGGAGCTGAATAGGTCGCGGCATCGGTCTTGGCTGCCTTGTGGGGCGCCGCGACGATGGACGTCTTATTCGACTTCTTCTGAGGAACAGGGGTGCCGTCGGGCGAGATCGGCTGATCTGCCTTATCTGTCGCAACAACTACGGTGTTAACCATGGATGTCGCAGCGTTGACGGTGGCAGGGACCATCGCGATCGCGGTTGGTTCCACCGCGGTTAGTTTGGCCGCGATGGTTGCCAGAGGCTCTGGTGCGTCAAGCGTCTTAAGATCCGTCCTCGCCCACGTTGTGCTTGGATTAAGCGTAGGAACGCTGGTTGTTAGGGCCAACGTCTTAGGCGCCGTTGTTGTCGGTTCGACTGTGGTCGTGCCATAGAGCGCGGCAGCCATCGGTGACAACGTCATTGGCTTAGGAGCCATGTTAGTAATCATCTTGGAAGCCGGTTCCAGCGGAGGCATGACGAAGTCTTGGCCGTATCCAACGGGCACGAAAGCTGTATTGCTAGACGCGACCGGGTTGTGTGCATGAACGGTCACTTTCCAGCCGTCAGCAATGTGCTGCAAAGTAGGCCGATCGTTATCGGTCAGCTTGATGTGCAGTCGTGCTGTCGTTGGCGTATGTCGCGCATAGTTGAAATAGTTGACGCCACCGCTGTGGAGGTCAATTTTCTCAGCGCTACCCGAATACGGAACACCGAAGTCGAGAATGTACGAATGGTTGGCGTAAGCCCTCGTGACTTTCGGCCGCGTAATATTCTCGCCCCTAATTTCAATCTCCGTTCCACCACGGGCCGTGTGGGCCGCAATAGAATAGATTCTTCCTTGGGCGTTTGCCGTTAAGGCAGACCCAAGAACGGCGAGCACGCCGATCGTCCGACAAATGTTGCTTTTCACTTTCCATTTCCTCCGGAAATCCGTAGCATCTTGCCTCGGAAGGACACGGTAACCGTCCCCTTCGCGATGCTTATAACTCGAGTATCACCGTCCACTGAGCCACCAACTGAAACCAGCTTTTGGCCCCCTTGGGCGTCCACGAAAACTGCTGCTGGGTGCGATCCAAGGATCACGCCCGATAAAACGTAGTTGAACTCAGGCTTTACGCTGATGCCATTCGCACCGACGGGAGCGCCGGGTAGACCTGCACCATCGCCAAAAGGTGGCAGTGGGGATAGATGGTGGCGACGCATTGCCGATTGCTCCGCAGCCTCCTCAAAATCCTTAGGGCGCTGAACTGGGTTCGGCGGCGTCGCCTGTCCAGGATTCACAGTCGCGGCTGGTTCACCAAGGCTCTCGGCCTTGAACGGATCGCGTGGAGCAAGCTCCAGCGTTGCCAAAGCGTTCTGAGGGGCTTGCTTGTCGTCAGCCTTCTTCGCATCTGCTGCGGCTGCTTTGGGCTTTACCGGCGCCGGGGTTGAATCGCCGCCACCGATGAGCCTAAAGGCGCCAACTGCGAGGACGACTACGAACACCGCTCCTACTATCGTTAGCTTCTTCTTTTCATCCATCTTGCTTCATTCCTCCGGCCGACTTGTCCTTAGCGGTAAACACATAAGCCTTGAGCTGGATTGTCACGTCCAACACGTCGCCAGGCCCCTTCTTGGAGGCATCTGACTTGGGGTTCAGAGTCACCATTCGGGCCGCTACGATCTTCGGAAAACTATTCAGGGCGCTGACGAACTTCATGACCGCGGCATAGTTGCCGGTGCCTTTGACCTCGATGTCGAGTTCGTCATAGGCCTTTCGGGTCATCTTGTCGTCTTTAACGGCGACCTTGGGAACGGGGCGTACACCGGTGACCATGATCCCATTTGCCTTTCCGGCCTTTTCAAGGTCGGTCAGCAATGTGGGGATGTAGGCCGTCTCGGGCACTCCCTTTTCCAGGTGGTTTAGCTCCACCATGCAGTCGGCAAGCTGCTTGGCCGAATTGTCGACCTCGGCTTGCATTGACTTGGGGTCTCTAACGTCCTTCTTGAGCGCGGAGATTTTTGACTCCTCGCTAGAAAGTGCGCCGAACTGCATGTAGACGCCACCCGATCCGGCTGCCAAGACCACGATGGCCATGATCAGGAATAACTTGGGGTTGGGTCCTTTTCTCACGACTGGGCCTCCTTCTTGACCGCATCCTTCTTATCGACCGATCCGGCGATATTCGCATCGATCTCGAATTCAACGGCTCGATCCAAATTGACCATCTTCTCTTGCGTGTACTTCAGGTTCACATCCTCAAGGTCTTGGGAGTTCTGAAGTCGCAATATGAGTTCGCCGATGGGTTCCTGTGAAGTACCCATGCCGATGAAAGAAACCGCAATAGGTTTCTCAGGGTCTGTCGCCGTGCAGCGCAAACCGGTCATCCAGGTGTGAGCTGGAGTTTGCTTGGAAAGATGTGTCAGGAGCCGATCCCACCGGGCGGTGATCAGTTGAGCATCCTCGAGCGTTTTCACGCGAGGGCTTAGCTCTTGATACTCCTTGTCATTGGCATCCTTTTGAGCAAGCAGGGGCTTGACCTTTTGGATGTCCGCTTTCATCTTCATCTCTTGGCCCTGCAAAAGCTCGGTCTGAAGAAGCAAGGTCAAGTATCCGCCGACAGACAGAACGCCGATTCCGACGAAGCTGAAGAAATAGGACCTTGCCCTTGTTTCGTCTCGCTTGACGGCTAGTCTTTGCTCTTGGATTAAATTAATGAGTGGCATGGTTTTCTGTTCCTAGGCAGATTTGGCGAAGGCACGCATTGCAAGACCAGAGGCGACCGAAAGGTCGAATCCCTGCTCGGCAATTTCCGTGTCCGCATGGGTAAATCGCGGATTCTCAAACACGTTTGCGGCAATGGTCTTCACGCCAAGCTTATGCTCGGCATAGGCTGCAAAGCCCGGAAGCTTTGCTCCGCCGCCCGTGATCATCACGAGGCTGACCTGTTTGTCCTCGGCGGTATCGCCAAGTTGAGATTGGTAGTAGTTGAGCGATCGGCGAATTTCGCGGATCAGATCGTCCAGATGAGGCTGAAGAACTCGAAGGGGAGGATTCTCCTTCGGCTTTTCGCCATCGATCAGCTCTGATGCGTCTAGCTGGGCTTTGCCAGCCTCGGCATCGGCGTCGCTTAGTTTGAAATAACCTTTGAGCGCGTCGGTGAGCACGTGGCCGCCGTTCGGAATGGAGCGAGTCATGGTGAACAAGCCCTTCTGAACAACGCTCATGTTCGTCATGGAGGCGCCGATGTCTACGAGTGCGATCGTCGATCCGGACCAG
>JBBQMJ010000191.1:0-6581 GCA_038328815.1 Fimbriimonadales bacterium
CTTTTTCAGCTTGGGACCCATGGTTGTTTCGCTTTTGATGAGCCTGGCGGACTGGGATATTATTCGGCCCGCCCAATGGCGCGGATTAGGGAACTACTCGGAAGCCTTCTTTGAAGATTCTCGCTTCTGGAAGTGTCTAGAAGTGACGGGAATATACACAGTCATTGCGGTGCCCCTTGGCCTCGTTGGGGCTTTGGCGTTGGCGCTCCTTCTCAACACAAAAGTTCGCGGCATGTCGCTGTATCGAACCTGTTTTTATCTTCCAGCGCTCGCTTCCGTCGTTGCCTCTTCGCTCATCTGGAAGCGGGTGTTCCAACCTGACGGAGGTTTGCTAAATGCGATCATCTATGGACACGACGGCCATCGCAATCTGCTTGGAATTGGGACGGTTTTAAGCCACATCACTGGCAAATCCGAGCCCGCGAACTGGCTGGGGACTGAGCAGCTTGCGATGCCCTCGATCGCAATCATGTCGCTGTGGGGACTTGGCGCGGGGATGATTATCCTTCTTGCTGGTCTACAGGGCGTGCCTCAGTACTACTATGAGGCGGCGACTTTAGATGGAGCGGGTGCATGGCGCAAGTTCAAGAGTGTGACCCTGCCGATGATCTCGCCTTCCCTTTTCTTCGTATCGGTAACGGGCGTTATTGGAAGTTTGCAGGTGTTCACCCAGGCCTTCGTCATCACTCAAGGTGGTCCAAACGACTCGACCAGATTCTTCATGTACCACCTGTACGACCAGGCATTCCGTAATCTGCGCATGGGCTACGCTTCAGCACTTGCATGGCTGTTGTTCCTGGTGATCCTCGTCATGACCCTGATTCAATTCAGGTTGAATCGTAAGATTTATTACGAGGCGGAACTGCGATGAAGTTGACCGTGGAGAGCCTCTTCAAAGCGATTGCCGTCGTGCTTTTGATTGCCGGATCAATCATGTTCATCCTGCCGTTCTGGACGTCGGTGATGATGTCGTTGAAAACGCCTGGAGAGCTGGCTTCCTCGGACGCGTGGGCGCTGCCAAAGCACGTCACGATGGAGAACTACCAGACGGTTCTGACGAACCCAAATGTCAGCTTCTTTGGCTTCTTCAAGAACACGCTCATCATTGCTGTGCTGAGCACTTTGGGTGTTGTCGTCAGTTCGGCCATGGTGGCTTATGCTTTTGCCCGGCTGAAATTCAGGGGAAGGGATCGATTATTCGTGCTGTTCCTCAGCACGATGATGTTGCCGCCGATTGTTACGATGATCCCCACCTATCTGTTCTTCAAGGAACTGCATTGGGTGAACACGTTCTATCCGCTAATCGTCCCTGCATGGTTCGGCGGGGGCGCATTCAATATCTTCCTGTTGCGGCAGTTCTTTATGACCTTGCCGCGGGAGTTGGATGAGGCCGCGATTATCGACGGGGCTTCGCATTTCACGATCTGGTCCCGACTCATCCTTCCACTCTCCAAGCCAGCTCTTGCGACCGTTGGCATGCTGAGCTTCATCGGGGCTTGGCGAGATTTCATGGGACCCCTGATTTATCTCAACGACATCGAGAAGCAGACACTGGAGTTAGGCCTCTCGACGTACAACTCGCTGAGGCAGCAGGAGTGGCACCTAATCATGGCGGGAAGCGTGCTCGTGACGATTCCGCTCATCGTTCTTTTCTTCGTTGGCCAGCGCTACTTTGTCAAGGGGATTTCCATGAGTGGTGGAAAGTAGCGCGGCTCTTGAATTTGGCAATTAAAGGCAGAGATTTAAATTTCATGGCAATGCATACGATTTCAAAAGCGGACCAAGCAATCACGGTTGGTGGGCATAAAGGGCACCCTTTCCGGGATCCCGGCCTTCCGATCGAAGAACGGATCGATAACCTCAGTTCGCTCATGACGCTGGATGAGAAGATTGACTGCTTGAGCACCTACACGCGGGTACCTCGGCTTGGAATTGCAGGTACGGAGCATATGGAGGGCCTTCACGGCTTGTCCGCCGGTGGTCCAAGAACGGGTGACCTTAAGCCGTTTATCCGACCAGAGAACCGAGACACGACTATTCGTTCGGAGTTTCAGCCGGGCTTGGGTCCGCACCCGACGACAGTCTTCCCTCAGGCAATTGGAATTGCAGAGACCTGGAACGTCAGGCTGGTCAGGGAGATTGCGGAAGCGCAAGCTAACGAGGCCAGGTTCTTGGCGCACAGTCCTGATTTCAAAACTGGCGGCCTGATTGTTATGGCGCCGAACGCCGATCTAGGGCGTGATCCTCGATGGGGTCGGACAGAAGAATGCTTTGGTGAGGATGCGTTCCTTGCCGGTTCGTTGGTCGTGGCTTTTGTAAAAGGACTCCAAGGCGATCACGATAAGTACTGGCGCACAGCTTCGTTACTTAAACATTTCTATGCAAATAGCAATGAGAACGACCGCAGCCAGACCTCCTCCGACATGGACGAGCGGCTGATCTTTGAGTACTACACTTTGCCGTTCAGGATGGGAATGTTGGAGGGCGGTTCCAAGTGCTACATGACCGCCTACAACGCCATCAACGGAATTCCAGCCGGCGTCATGCCGCAGATCAAGGAACTAACCGTCGACAAGTGGGGTCAAGACGGGATCATCTGTACCGACGGCGGTGCTATGGAAATGCTTGTTACCGAGCATATGGCTTATGAGACCACCGCTCTAGCCGTCCAGGCGACGCTAAAGGCAGGTATCACCAAATACCTTGAGGTCTTCGGCCCATCGGTTCGTGCCGCTTTGGAACAGGGGCTTATCCACGAAGAAGATATCGATGTGGCTCTTCGGCCGAACTTCCGGGTACTTATTCGACTCGGCTTACTTGATTCCGAAAACATTGTCCCGTTCGCACAGGTTCCCGCGAGCGCGCCATGGAAGAGCGAGTCTCACAAGGCCCTGGCTCGGAAGACCGCTCAAGAGTCGGTCGTCCTGCTTAAGAATGAGGGGAATTTGTTGCCGCTTGCTAAGAAAGGTCAGTCTATCGCGGTCATCGGGAATGGTGCGGATAAGGTCCTGCTGGATTGGTACAGCGGAGTCCCTTCCTACACTGTGTCGCCCCTTCAGGGAATCGTCGAGCGGGCTGAGGGATCTCAAGTTAGGTTTAACAATGGCCGCAATGTTGACGAAGCCATTGAGCTTGCAGCCAACAGCGACGTGGTGATCCTTTGTGTTGGGAACGATCCTTGCGGCGGTAAGCCGAACAAATGGGCTGAGGTCACGTTGCCGAGTGAGGGCCGCGAGGCGGTGGATCGTGAATCGCTCACGCTTGAAGATGAAGAGCGTCTGATCAAGAAGGTTTACGAGGCTAATGGCAACACGGTTGTTGTGCTGATCACAAGCTTCCCTTACACCATTAATTGGACACAGGATAACGTGCCCGCCATCGTGCATCTGACGCACTGCTGTCAGGAGTTGGGCAATGGACTCGCCGACGTTCTGTTCGGCGATTACAACCCTGCTGGGCGCCTTGTGCAAACCTGGCCCAAGACGATCCATGACCTGCCAGACATGTTGGACTACAACATTCGGAATGGCCGGACATATATGTATGCCAAGAAAGCCCCTCTCTATCCGTTCGGGTTTGGCCTGAGCTACACCGACTTCGAGTACTCGAACATCACCGTGAGCACTGTCTCGGTTGGTAAGGACGAGGCAGCAACAGTAACTTTCGATCTAAAGAATTGCGGGCTTCGGGCCGGTGATGAAGTTGTGCAGCTATACGTTCACCATGAGAATTCAAGGCTTGAACGGCCAGCGATGGAGCTCAAAGCCTATGACCGGATCAAGCTTGAATCAGGCGAAAAGCGAACCGTAACGCTAGAACTGCCAGCATCAAGGCTCGAGCATTGGGACGTGAAAAGCCAAGTCTTCGCTTTGGAGGCGGGATCCCTAGCAATTCTTATCGGCGCTTCGTCGGCTGATATCCGGGTGCACTCAAGGATTGACGTCAAGTCCTAGACTATTTCGATCCGAGAAGGCTCTTACCATTTGACCGGATCACCTGCTGATACCAGTGGAAGGAATCTTTGGGCGTTCGCTGCTGCGTTTCGTAGTCCACGTGGATGATTCCAAAGCGCTCCTTGTACCCTTCCGCCCACTCAAAGTTGTCCATGAGCGACCACTGGAAGTAGCCCTGTACGGGCACGCCATCTTGGTGCGCCCTAAGCAGTTGAAGTAAATGTCGGTGGAGAAAATCAACTCGTTGCGGGTCATGGACCTTGCCATCAAGTTGGACTGAATCCGTGTTCGCCAGACCGTTCTCTGTGATGACGATCGGCTTGCCGTACCGCTCGTGATAGAACTTGGGCGCCCAATATAGGCACTCTGGAGTTACCGGCCATTTAAGGGCGGTCATGGTGCGCCCGATTTTCCAAGGCAGCTCAACGGCGCTGCCGTCGTCGCCCGCTTTAACGTACTTGCCGTGGTATACGTTCATCCCAAAGAAGTCGAGCGGTTCGCTGATCGTCTTCATGTCTTCAGCGCCAATCTCCGGCATCTGACCCTCGAATAGCTTGACGCCGTCATCTGGATACTTGCCTAAGAAGACAGGATCGAGGCACCAAGCTAGATGCCACGTTGATTCGCTTGTGACCGCAAAGGTCGCCTTGCGGGCTGCCTCGATATCTGCAGGCTTGTCGGTCGTCGGCATGAATACATTGCACGCTGGCGCCATCCCGATAAGGGGTTTCAACTTGGCGTGGGAGCGGATGACCCGCGTGGCCATACCGTGCGCCAAAAGGGCGTTGTGCATAGCCTGCAAAACCTCCGCCCAACGTAGGCGGTCGCCGGGAGCATGTTTGCCGTCCTGCATTCCCAGTCCAATGAAGCACTGTTGCTCGTTTTGGGTCATCCAGTGCTGGACTCTGTCGGAAAGCGCATCGACTACGACGCGGGCGTAATCGGCAAACCACTTGGGAGAATCGGGATTGAGCCATCCGCCACGATGATAGAGGGCCTGTGGAGTGTCCCAGTGGTAGAGCGTTGCGTAGGGGTCGATTCCAGCCGCGAGGAGCGAGTCGACAAGCTTGTCGTAGAACTCCACGCCCTTTTTATTGACTGCCCCAGTTCCCTCAGGCATGACACGTGGCCACGCGATGCTGAACCGGTAGGCGCCGACACCAAGCTGCTTCATGAGCGCGACATCTTCAGGGTAACGATGGTAGTGATCGCAGGCAATATCGCCGTTGTGACCCTCGAAGACGGCATCCGGTTTGTTGCAGAACATATCCCAAACGGAAGGGCCGCGCCCGTCCTCGTGGGCCGCGCCCTCAATCTGGTACGAGGCCGTCGCGACGCCCCACACAAAAGAATCCGCAAAGCTCATATTGTTATCCATTTAATCGAGTTCAAATTGAATTGTCCTGGCTCCAGCCGTAGGCGTCAGGAGCCAGCCCTTCGATTGCTGTGCCTGGGTGGCCCCTTTGATGCTCTGCGCTTTATCATGGCCGACCACGAGCAGCTTCCAGTCTTTGGCAGCGCCTTCAAGTGTCATTTCCAACCGATTGCCAGTGCGAGTCACCCTCGCCTTTGCAGCCACTTCGCCTTTAAGGTTGGGAATGATAGCCTCAGCAGTTACCCCATCCATTAGTGCATAGAGTTCGAGAGTTAGCTCATGAGAAAAATCATAATCCGGCCTACTGTCTTGGTTCCCTACAGGAATCAAAGAGTTTGGCCTGACGAGGAGCGGGATCGACAGCATATCTTGCGTTTCAGTGATCCAGCGTCCTCCTTCAATTGGCTTTCCGTCAACAAATGAAGTCCAGGCTCCCTCGGGCACGTAATAGCTGACGCTTCCCTCTTCGCTAAAGACGGGTGCTACTAAGAGAGAGTCTCCCAACATATACTGCCTGTCAAGCGTGTCGCAGGCGGGGTCATTTGGGAACTCAAGCATCATGGGGCGCATCATGGGGACGCCGGAATCGCGTGACTCAATGGCTTTGCCGAAGAGGTAAGGCATGAGACTGCATTTGAGCTTTGTGAACTTGCGCAGCACGTCGCAGGCCTCGTCGTCGTAAATCCAGGGCACTCGGTAAGTCGATGAGCCGTGGAGCCGGCTGTGCGATGAGAGGAGCCCAAACGCAAGCCATCGTTTGTAGACCGCAGCTGGTGGAGTGCCTTCAAAGCCACCGATATCATGGCTCCAGAATCCGAAGCCGGCAAGGCCGAGGGATAGCCCCCCGCGCAGGCTTTCCGCCATGGATTCGAAACTGGACCAACAGTCACCGCCCCAATGGATTGGGAACTGTTGGCAGCCGACGGTGGCCGAGCGTGCAAATACGGCCGCTTCATCGTCGCCCTTCTTCTCCTTCAGGACCTCAAATACGGTCTTGTTGTAGAGGTATGGGTAGTAGTTGTGCATCTTCACCGGATCAGAGCCGTCGTGATAGACCACATCGGTCGGGATGCGCTCGCCAAAATCGGTCTTGAAGGCATCGACTCCCATGTCAACCAAGCCCCTTAGCTTGTCCGCGTACCACTTGCGCGCTGCCGGGTTGGTGAAGTCGACGATGGCCATGCCTGGCTGCCACAGGTCCCACTGCCAGGTGCTGCCATCGGCCCTCTTGATGAAATATCCGTTCTTGACTC
>JBBQMJ010000192.1:0-6578 GCA_038328815.1 Fimbriimonadales bacterium
CTCATGACGGTTTTTGAACGGAAAATCTTCGGCGCATCACCTGAAGAGCTCTTGCGTCGTCAAGAGCTTACGATTGTCGAGCCTGACGCTCCAAGCAAGGGCAGAATCCTTAAAATATGGATTCCGGTTTTGGCTACCTTAGCTATTGCCGGATGCCTCTTTGTTTGGCAAGGCACATTGGACAAGCACAGCCCATACAGGAGCCTTCCTCTCCCGATGCTTGTGATGTTCGTCTACATCATCGGGAAGAATATTGCCTCGGTAAGAACATCTCGCAAACAAACCCAACTTGAAGGCTACGCAGCAGCCGAGCAGAAACTGAATGATGCCGTGGCACCCATCGCCGAACGCATGGGGCTCAACACAATCAAGTCGAGAATAATTGGCCAATCGTATTCGGCCATGGCCGATAAACAGGGGGTCGGCGTTGGCTTCAAAGCGGTCACTAACTTGACTGATCCAGAGCTCGAGTTTATCGTTGCCCATGAATTAGCTCACCTTAAGCTGCAGCATGTCGCACGGCGGACCTGGTTTGTCTTCGGCCCTGCGCTGCTCTTCTTCTTCCTCATGTTCTTCCTAATTTCCGGGAAGTCCTTCGCCGTAAGTCTTCACGGCTACGTTATGTCCCCCTTCATCATCTTCGTACTTGGATTTGCGCCATACGCGCTTTGGTTGAGCCGCTGGTCCCGTAACTCGGAATACGAGGCTGATGCGCTAGCCGTTCAAACTGTCGGAAATCCGGACGCGGCCGCATCTGCCTTGCGCAAGGTGACCCTTGGTTCCGCTCTTCCTGGGGTGCATGAGGTCGACATGAGTACCCATCCAAATGTTGCCTCCAGAATCGAGGCTCTGCTAAAGATAAGTCATGCCTCTCAGGCGATTGGCCAGGTGCTACACCAAACCTGATGAGATTTAACCTCCATGTAAGTGAAATGCCGGGTCCGTCCCCTGGGTTTCGCCTCCACGGAGCTGCGAGCGGAGTTTCTCATGAGTTCGCCTAGTGCCTCAATTCGCAGAGCGGGGTGTCCAAGTAGTATTTCATTCCTCAGTCCTCGCTCATCTCAATTCTTCATGCGCCCGAGGGTCAAGGGCTGAGGCTATTCACTACATCATTATCCGGCGTCTGCGCTTTTCGGTTACGACTGTCATTGGATAGTTTGGGTGGTCTCAGGCGTTGAATGGGTAGCTTTAGCCTCAGGCTTTGACACTCGGGCTAGTGCATCAATGAGATGAGCGAAGCCTGAGGCATCCAAGTAGTTATCCCGTTCACAAATGGAATTTTTGCATACGAACTTCGGTGGAGAAGCCTGTTGTGTAGAATGTAAGCAGCGGCATTGCTGTGCTCAATTGACTGACGAAGATCCGATTCCCGCAGTGGTTCGGCCACTTTACAGATACATTCCACTTCCGGTTTTGGTTCAGGGAGCTGGTGTTGGAGCAGGACTTGGAGGCGGAGGGGGCGGATCATGGCAAGGGGGCTATCGCTGGGTCGTCAAGTTTCTAGCGCAAAAGGATTAGAGTATTGCTGACATGGCAATTAGCAACGATGGCCGATGTGGATATCGGTTGGTTTGAATTTGTTTTCATAATTTTGGTTCTCGCGGCCATTCTAGCTACTGTATTCGCAGTTATTGGTGAGCCCAAGCGCGAGAGAAAACTTCTGGCGCTGATAAGTTGGGGGATCGTATTCTTTTGGGGTCTGATTTTCCCAAATCTCTATTACAATATTCGCGGTCGGTGATCAAGGCAAATGACGCCCAAATCACGCCACTTGGTCTGCCCCTTGAAGTAAGGATTCGATGCTTTCATGCCTCAGCCCTCGCTCATCTCAGTTCTTCATGCGCCCGAGCGTCAAGGGCTGAGGCTATTCACCACGTCATCATAGCCAATACCGAAGTTTCCGACATGCGGGTTGTCGAACATTGCGGGCACCGGGACGGGGTAAGAACCTAACTCCGCCTACTCGCTAAGTGATCAATCGGTTGCAATGCAGAAATTTCCAGACGCGGGTACGAGCCATCCCGCGGCTACACGCTTGTACTACTTACGGCCTGTCCAGACCTTCCGGAGCATCCTCCTCCGTCGCGCCGGAGCGCGCCACCTCCTCCCGGTGGGAGGAGGAACAAAGCGGCTTCCTCGGAGGGTAAGAACGAGGCTGTATCATTGGGTGCTTCGTGGTTAGCGGAAGCCGTCATCCCGAGGCATCGTGATCTCAAGCGCGGCGTTTTTATCGGAGCGCGGCGTGACCAAAACCGGTCCCTCCACTTCGCTTTTTATTGCTACGGTCGGGATGACGATCTGGGGATAGGCGGCACAATGAAACTGGGCTCAAACGGCGTACCTGGGAGGGTCGAACCGTTCCGACCTGCCCAGTTATCGCTGGCGGAGGTTTGAGGCTAGGTCCGCCCAAGTAAGGACGACACGGGGGTCATCCCTCCCCGGGGGCTATCCCAACCTATATTTGGTCTCTGCCAAATAGTACAGCCGACGCCAGCCGAATCGGTTGACGCCGACGACGAAAATACACATAACCGTGACGCCGAGCACGATGCGTGGGACGTCGCTGGAGTCGCTCGCCTGCTTGATGTAGGAGCCCAAGCCGCTTGCCGTAAGCTTGTTGTTCTGCCATTTCACAAATTCGGCGGCAATGCTTGCGTTCCAAGCGCCACCTGATGCAGTAATCGCCCCCGTGACCCACGCTGGGAAGATGGCGGGAATGATCATCTTTTTCCAGAGCGACCAGCCCTTCAGGCCCATGTTTGCCGCCATTTCGCGAAGGTCCGATGGCACAGACATCGCCCCCGCGATGCTGTTGAACATGATGTACCACTGAGCGCCAAGTGCCATGAGCAGAATGCTCCCCCAGTTCAAGGTTATTCCGGCGCGTAAGAAGAACAGAGTCAAGACCGGGAAGATGAAGTTGGATGGGAACGAGGACAGGAACTGGACGATGGGTTGAAACAGGCGCGCCAGTCGCGGATTGAAGCCAATCCAAACACCTACGGGTGTCCAAATGGCAGTGGCAACCGCCAGCAAGAACAGGACCCGCAGAAAGGTCAAAAAGCCTAGATAGAAGGCGAGCCCAATCTCCTTGGTTGCGACCTCTTGGGTGACGAACTTCGTGCCTAGCCAAAGGGCGCCGACAACGATAGCTCCTAGCGAAGCACCGAACCAAAGGTCAACGTTGATTAACGGCTTTCGCTTCGACGAGACGTGGAAGTCGATATGTGGGAGCTTGATCTTGGGCCACTTGAGGCTGCGGAACCAACGAAGCCAACGCCTCCAAACCTTGCCAAATGCCCTTGGCAATTTGGCCGCCCTAATAAGATCCAACACCCAGGATTGAGCAACGTCTACCGACACCGTTCTTTCAAGCTTGAATTTCTCTGACCAGGCGACAAGCGGACGCCAAAAGAACTGATCGATGACGACGATCACGACGACCATCGTTAAGCTTGCATAGAGCAAAGCCGGGGTGTCGCCTCTATTACTCGCCTCGGCAACGTACGACCCAATGCCCGGTAGCACGTAAGTTTGCTCAGCGCCGCCTTGCCGGACGCTCAACACCTCGGAGAACGATACGTAAAACCATGCTCCGCCAAAGCTCATCATCGCGTTCCAAACGAGGCCGATCATGGAGGCAGGGACCTCAAGCGTGAAGAACCGTCGCCATTTCGAGAGCCTAAAGACCATGGAGGCCTCGTCGAGCTCACGCGGGAGCGTGATCATCGAGTGGTAAAAGGCGAACGTCATGTTCCACGCTTGGCCTGTGAAGGCGGCGAAGATGGACGCCAACTCCAGCCCGAAGAGGCTGTTCGGGAACATGGCCATGAAGCCTGTTACCGTAATGGTTAGGAATGCGAGAACGGGAACGGACTGCAGAATGTCCAGCAGTGGGATCATTGCCTGTTCTGCCCGTTTGTTCTTGGCTGCGATGTAGCCATAGGTAAACGTGAATAGCAGCGAAGCCCCCAGCGCGATGAACATGCGCAGCGTTGAGCGCGCCGCGTAATACGGCAGCATGTGCGGATCGAGGCTGATTTTGGGCGGAATCGATGGCGGGCGGAATTCGACAAACAGCCCCTTGCCGATGTGAGTGAGGCCGTATATCAGAAGGAACAGACCGAAGAACAGCGCCACGTCCGCGAAGCTAAAAGGCAGCTTCGTGAGGGCTGGGCGCAACGGAAAAGTTCTTCGGACCATGGGAACATCACTTTAAACGGCGAGCCGCAATTGACTCCGCCGGAGGATTGAGCTTACTCCCTCGCCAATACTTCCGGTGGGCAAAATCCGGGAACAGTTTAAAGGGGATGTTTGTCCAGTCTAAGCGAAGGGCAGAGAACGGCTTGTCCATGCTTGTTAACGGAATCGGAACTGATGCCCTAGGAGTTTGCTGTAGCTAACGACCAACCCACGCAGGACAAACAGGATGCCGAGGACTTAGAGAGGGCTCGGAGCGCTAAGCCCCAAGAAGACTCACGAAAGGAGCCCTTTTGGAAAGACCTTGGCCCGGGCGTAATCACGGGCGCAGCGGACGACGATCCATCTGGCATCGGCACCTACTCGGTCACAGGTGCGCAGTTCGGATACCTGCTGCTCTGGCTCGTCCCGTTTTGCATTCCGTTGATGGTCGCGGTGCAGGAGATGTGCGCCCGAGTTGGTCTTATCACGGGGAAGGGCTTGGCTGCCGTCATCAAGGAGCACTATCCGAAGTGGCTACTCTGGGGCACAGTCACTCTCCTAGTCGGCGCTAACGTGATCAACATTTATGCTGATCTTAACGCGATGGCTGCGGCCGCTCAAATGCTACTCGGGTTAACAGAGACGTTTTGGCTTGTCGTCATGACCGCGTTGCTGCTCACCTCCATCATCGCGATTCCATACATCAAATATGTCCGGGTCCTGAAGTATCTGTGCTTGACACTGCTGGCGTACATCATCGTTGCCTTCATGCCTGGGCTTCATCTTGATTACCGTGCGATGGCCGTGCACTTTGCCGTGCCGTCGTGGAGCAACAAGCCGGAGTTCCTCCTTGCCGTCGTAGGATTTCTCGGCACGACGATCTCGCCTTATCTTTTCTTTTGGCAGGCAGGAGAAGAGGTTGAAGAAGAGATCGCTGGTGGCAAAGCCGATGAGCCCGGCCATCGGACGGTGAAGGTTAGGAAGGGCGAGATGCGGAAGATGCACACCGACACCGCAATTGGCATGATCGCCTCCCAGACCATCGCTTTCTTCATCGTCGTAGTCGCCGCTGCAACGCTGCATGCGTCAGGCAAGACTGATATTGAAACGGCGCAAGACGCCGCAAAAGCCCTTGAGCCCCTGGGCAAATCGGCTTATCTCCTGTTTACGCTGGGGATTGTCAGCACCGGCATGCTGGCCATCCCTACCCTGGCGGGTTCCGGCGCCTATGCCATATCAGAAACGGCAGGCTGGAAGTATGGCCTTTACCGCCGTTTCGGGCGGGCTAAAGGGTTCTATCTAGCGATTGCGGGGATGATTCTTGTTGGTTTCTTGCTCAACTTCGTCCATAGCATCAGCCCGGTGAAGGGGCTGCTCTACTCGGCTGCCCTCAACGGCATCGTAGCTCCACCCTTGGTGGTTGTCCTGCTTCTCATCTGTAATAACCGCTCGATCGTCAGACACCGGACTAACCGACTGTGGTCGAACTTGTTTGGCTGGGCGACAGTCGTGCTGATGGGTCTTGCTTCGGCTTTCTTGATCTATTCTGTGGTTACGGGCAAGGCATAGCGCAGCGCAGCGAAACCTAGACCCGTAGTCTCTATTAAGGGAACAGATGTTATTTCGAAGTGGCGTAAGTGAATATCCGAACCTTGCCTCGTTCCTAAACGTAGCGAAGCGGAAGAGTGCTGTTAAGCAGAGCTTCGTGGCAGCAATCATTTCGGCGATGGCCCTCTCGTTTTCCTTCGCCTTGATCAGCGAGGTTCCAATCTTGCTTCCGGGTCTGCTACTCGTTGTCATTGGCCTTGGAGTGTTTATTTGGAACAAGCGTAAGCCCCTTTCGACCCCGGCTGAGATCATGCGAAATGAGGCGGCGCTGGTAGCCGAGCAGATGAGCGAAGGGCTAACTCGGGCGCGGTTGCATAGGGATTTAGGCCAGCCCGCGATTGCTTTACTCGAAGAGTGCTCCCGATCCTGGATTCTGGTGCACAGCACGCTCGACACGGCCTTTTGGCGCTCCCAAGGATTGCCGTCGCATTATAAGAATGTGCGAAATCAGGCCCTGGGCGCGGCCGACCGCGCGATGGACGAGGCGATCCTTGTCTTCCGAAACCTCGTTCCAGACAATCCACGAAGCCCCGACGTGAAAGCCATGGTTGGCGAAGTCATTCAGGAAGCCATTTTTGGAAGCGCGAAGCAGAGCAAGCATCTGCCGATCGGCTTTGACCAAGTGAAGCTGATCGCTGAAAAGCTTCAAGATCTTGAGCAGGCTGTTGTGAACGTCGGCCGTCAGGCCGAGGAAGAACTCGGCACGATGATGGATGTCGGCGCGACTGGACAGTTGGATTTGGCGATCGGCGAACTGAAGACCATACAGCAAGCAGAAACGGAACTGC
>JBBQMJ010000193.1:0-6518 GCA_038328815.1 Fimbriimonadales bacterium
TCGATGCTAGTCAGTTCGGAGAGCTTCTCGGCTATATGCTTATAGTCGCGCGCAGAAAGGGCGTCGCCTCGCTCATAGGCGTTCCACAGTTCGCCAGAGGCAAATTTCTCGGCTTCTGCGATCGCCTGCTCAGGATGCTCGTTCCACTTGGGTTTCAACTTGCCCCAGTGAGCGGCGGTGGCTGTCAGCGTGGGCAGATAGACCGCGTAGGCCATGTCGTTACCCTGCTGGGGGAGGAACGTATCGAAATGGAGAGCCGAAGAGATGAGCACGATGCCTTTCAAATGAAGATCGTCTCGCAGGAGACGCACGGAAAGGCCGGCAGCCCTGAACGTGCCGTAGGACTCGCCAGCCATGAAGATGGGTGAGTTCTTGCGGCCGGTCATTTCGCAGTATTTGTTGATGAAGGCGCGGATTGATTTGAGGTCGCCCTCAACGCCCCAGTAGGTCTTAGGGTCGGCTTTTTCGGCAGCGCTAAATCCCGTTCCGATTGGGTCGACAAAGACCAGATCAGTGGCGGGAAGCAACGTGTTCTCGTTGTCGGTGATGGTGAACGAGGATTTGCCATCGGCGCCTTTGTCTTCGGTGAGCCTTCGTGGCCCCATGCACAGCATGTGCAGCAAAATGGTGGAGCCTCCGGGGCCGCCGTTCCAGACGAAAGTGAGTGGGCGCTTGGCGGGGTCCTTGTCAGGAAGGCTGTACGCGGTGAAGCTGATTCTGCCCTGGACATCGCCGTTTGATTCTGTTAGGGGAACTGAGCCTTCGGTGGCTTGGTAAGCCAGGTTGCCCGTGGCAAGGTGAATAGACTGGCGCGATTCAACCCAAGAGGGGTCGGGTGGCGCGGCGTTACCGTGCATCACAAGGGCGGCGAGAGCGATCAATGGGGTCACGGTTGCAAGGTACCGCTACCGGCAAAGGTCTTAGGCCCTTCTGCTCAGAACCTCAATAGACCATGTAGTCGTAAAACACCAGGTTCATCGCAGTTGCCGATGTGATCACGAGCGCCCGCTCCGCAATCCCCAGCATGAAAGGACAGAGAAAAACGGCGATCGTCGATAGAATGGCGAGCGCGTACAGCCGGGCGTCCTCGTGCATCAGGTAGATCGTCAACTGCCAGCCGACTAGGAACAGCACGATGAAAGCAAACACGGCTAGGTGGTTAGCCGAGAAGGGATCAGTCGTAGCGATGACGCCGAGCCCAATGCAAAGGGACCCGCATGCGAAGGCCGTGAATTTCTCCTCTTTAGACCAGAGCCGAATCGCGAAATAGGCGATCGTCAGCCCCATCCCAACAAAGCAAACCCAAGCGGCACCTTCCCCGTCGGACAGCTGCAGGCTAATTGGCTGGTCGTAGCCCTTGCGCGGGGGAATCAGGAGCAAGGCAAGGCAGATGGCAGACAAGATGCCCAGAATGTAACGGCTCTTACCCTCTGGCCGATGCTTGGGATCACGCCAGACTGGCGTGTAAAGCTTCTTGCGCAGCTTCATTACTTATATATTATTTGCTTGTGGGGGGACAAACGTCGTCTGCGCGAAAAAGGAGGACGATTCGCTGTGGCGGTTTTATCGGGTGGACTCGACGCCAGGAGGCTGTCATCCCGAACTCGGTGTGAGGATCTAGCTGAAGCGGTTAATTGGCGCCGATTCCCCGGAGCAAATATCTTGTTCCTGCAGGATTCCTCACACGGAGTTCGGAATGACAAACCTAAGGAATCCTTCCCAGTGCAGCGGGACGACCTCCGTTTCGACCTAACCTATGTTTCGTGACAGCGTGACTTGTGGCTAAGTCCACCCAAATAGGTCGAAACGGGGTTCGACCCTCCCGGGTAGGTCTATGAGAACAAGAGAAAGTTTGCGGCGTCAACCATTTGGACTAATGCCAAAGCGGCATGGGGCTACAATGAATCGCTGAACCATGGGAAAGCTGCTCTTACGCTGGATACTGCTCGCCCTCTCCGTAGTCGTTGCGTCTCTCATTTGCCAGGCGCTTGGGCTGGGTTTTCAGGTGGACGCGTCAACGTTCGAATCGGCAATGCGCCTCTTTATTGGCGTTGCCGTTCTGAGCTTCCTCAATGCCACTGTCGGCAAGCTTCTTAAGCTCATTACGCTGCCCCTGAGCTGTATCACCCTAGGTTTGTTCTCCCTAGTTATTAACGCGGTCGTTCTTATGGTCGCCGCGTCCTTACAGTTGGGGTTCAAAGTTGTAGGGACTGGGCTTAATGGCTTCATTGCGGCATTCGTGGCGAGCCTTCTTATCTCGTTTGTCAGCGGCGTTCTGGGCGTGTTCCTACCTGACGACAAAGAATGATTAACCGATTCCGGTTCAAGAAGCTCCTTGCTCCAACGGCAGGGCTGAGCAAATCGCTTGGCATCACCCTTCTTGGCCTCTTTTGCTTTCTAATTGGCTCGGCGCTTAGCTTCAAGCAGGCCATTGAGCCCCTATTGGATTGGCTGGCCTCACAGGCAAGCCGGATGCTTGGCTCGGTCATCCAATCCGGCGACCTGGAAATCCAAACCCACTTCCTCGGCCTTGCCCTGCTGTTGATGAGCTCATTGCTTATGTTCATCGGAGTACGAGGCGCCATGCGGCATCTCTATGAGACTCTGAACCCGGGCGTCAAGACGGGCATGGTTGATGTCTACCTTCGCAAACAACAGCTTTCTCAAGGTCCGCAAATTGTAGCCCTTGGCGGAGGTACGGGCCTAAGCACTTTGCTTAAGGGCCTCAAGCAGCACTCTAGCAACATCACGGCGATCGTCACGGTGACCGATGACGGCGGCAGCTCAGGCCGGCTTGTGAAGGAAAAGGGCATGATCCCGCCCGGAGATATCCGGAACTGCCTAGTTGCACTTGCTGACGCGGAAAAGTCGATGACCGACCTCTTCCAGCACCGTTTCAAGAAGGATAGCGGCAGCTTAAGCGGCCACTCGATGGGCAACCTGCTGATTGCGGCGCTTGTCGACCAGGCGCAGGGTGATTTTGAAAAAGCGGTCGAGATCGCTTCGGACGTTCTTGCCATTCGCGGGCGGGTCGTTCCCTCAACCTTGGAACGCGTCACGCTACGAGCGCTTCTTGAGGATGGTTCCGAGATTTGTGGTGAGACCGCCATTGTGCAGGCTGGACAGCTTATCCGCCGTATCTTCATCGATCCTGCGAATGCCGCTCCTCATCAGCCAGCCCTCGATGCGATTAGAGACGCTGATCTCATCTGCATCGGGCCGGGCAGCGTTTACACCAGCGTTATTCCGAACCTGCTGATTCCTGGTGTGGCGCAGGCACTTCGGGAATCTAAAGCGCCTAAGGTTTATATTTGCAACGTCATGACCCAGCCTGGCGAAAGCGATGCCTTCACGGCCAGCGAGCATGTGACGGCGGTTCAGGTGAATGTCCAGGCGAGGATTTTTGATTACGTGCTTGTGAACACAGGCGTCCCTAGCGAAGCCGCGATCGAGAAATATCGGGAATCCGGCCAGTTCCTTGTTGAGGCGGATTTTGATAGGATTAGGGCGATGGGATTTCGCACCGTTACTGGCAACTTCATGAGCGAATCGGACGTTGTTCGGCACGATCCCATGCGAGTTGCGGCAAGACTCATACAGATGGTGGATCGTTGAAGCCAATAATATTGAGGTGAATTTCTTGAAAGGGCGTCTTGTGATTTTGAGCGGACCGAGCGGCGTGGGCAAGGACACGGTGATTGACGAATGGGTGAAGAGCAACCCCGAGGTGAAAAGGGTTATTGCCTACACCACCCGCGAACCCCGGCCTAGCGAGCAGCACGGCGTGGATTATCACTTCGTCAGCGTTGAGACTTTCGAAAAACTCCGCGAGTTAGGCGCTTTCCTTGAGTACAAGCAGGTGTACGGCAATTTCTATGCGACGCCGTTCAACGACATGGAATCGATGATCGCGGAGGGCAAGATTGCCGTTCTGAAGATTGACGTACAGGGTGCGATCGATGCGATGAAGAAGCGGCCCGATGCGATGACGATTTTCATCATGCCGCCGAGCGACGAAGAGCTTGAGCGGCGCATCACGGGGCGAGGGACAGAAGCTGCGGATGTGATCCAGCGCCGCCTGCAGAATGCGCGGAGTGAGATGTTGCTTTCACGCCACTATCAGCACAAGGTCATCAACGACACCGTAGAAAGCGCTGTGGAGCAGCTTCAGCAGTTGGTGTGTGAGGAGTGAAACGGGGTGAAAGGTGAGAGGTGAGAGGTTAAGGGTCAAATGTCAAACGTTGGATTACGATCTTGCTGGCGAGACGGCACGCACGATCATACGGCTCTCGTCTTCTTTGACCTTTGACTTTTCACTTTTGACAGTCGCGGAGCGACCACTTGCCTAACATCGTTCTTGGCGTCAGCGGATCGGTTGCCGCCTATAGGGCCGCCGATCTCGCGCGGGAGATGATGCGGCAGGGTTGGACTGTGCGCGTCTGCCTGACCGACGCCGCCCAGAAGTTTGTCTCTCCAGCCCTATTTGAGGCGTTGACCGGCCAGCCATGTCTTACCGACGTGTTTGAAGAGCCGGTGCCTGGCCGCATGGCACACATCGATTGGGCGCGGCAGGCTGATGCGCTTTTGATTGCACCCGCAACTGCGAACACCATTTCGAAGATTGCCAACGGCATCGCGGACGACATGCTTTCTACAATTGCCGTGGCTTTCACTGGTCCCGTGGTCATTGCCCCCGCCATGAACCCAGCGATGTACCTTCATGACGCGACTCGTGAGTCGCTGAAATTGCTGGCGGCAAGAGCCGCGGTCATTGTTGAGCCTGCGGAGGGAGATGTTGCGTGCGGGGAATCTGGGCAGGGGAAGCTGGCTTCCACTGAGCGGATTATTGAGTCCTTACGGCCCGTGGTCCAGCGCAAGAGTTTGCTTGTGGGAAAGAGGGTGCTGATTACAAGCGGCCCCACTCAGGAGCCACTTGACGATGTTCGCTATTTGACAAATCGGTCAAGCGGGAAGATGGGCTTCGCCCTTGCGCGGGCGGCAATGCTAATGGGCGCAACCGTTCACGTCGTTTCCGGCCCAACCAGTGAACCCGCGCCTTTTGGCGCGACTGTTGATCACGTGCGCACGGCCGAGCAGATGTTGAGGGCGGCGCTCAAGGCTTCTGAGGGCGTGGACCTGATCATTGGCGCCGCTGCCGTTGCCGACTACCGCCCAGCAGAGCCACGTAGCGGCAAAATGCGGCGGTCTTCTGAAGACTTATCTGTTCGATTGGTGCCTAATCTGGACATCATCGCTGAGCTGGCCAAGGGCCCTGCAAAGGTCATTGGTTTTGCCGCCGAGCCTGATTCAAGCAACAAGAATGCGCTGGAGAAGATCAAGGCCAAGAAGCTATTTGCCATCGCGGTTAATGACATTTCACGGCCAGGCATCGGCTTCGATTCTGACGATAACGAGCTAACGCTTCTGTTTGCTGATGGCTCGACCTTTGGGAGCGGCAAGCAAAGCAAGCTTGGATGCGCGCTCTGGCTTCTTGAACAACTCGCAGGGGCAATCCTTCCCGCCGATCAACTGGTCGGGGAACGAAAGAAGTAGATCGAGCCCTCCCGTCCTATGAGTCTCGAAACACGACCTTCGAGTCATCAAGGTTTTTCGGGTTGTACTTGAGGTTCGGGCAGCTCTTACGCTGCTTCACCGACTCATGAACCGATGCGCCGATTGGAATCTGTCGCACATGCCATAGGTTCAGCCATTTCCAAACAAAACGGTGTTTTCCGTCCGACCACCATTTCATGGGAATGAGACCAAAAAGAGCGTAAATGAGGACCATCAGGGCGCTGGAATTGTCTTTGCCGCATGGGTCTGGCGGAACCAGGGTTCGCCTTGCCAATTTGGCTTGATCGATGGTCAGGCCCGCCACTCCTGCCTCCGCTACCAACCAGTTGTATGGAATCATGCTCAGGGCGGTATGGCCCTCCTGCCCGCCTCCGCCTACGTCGCGGTGGACGCCGGCGAACCAATATTCCTTAAGGTCTTGGTGTGCCGGGTCGCAGAGGTTTTCGGGAAACATGTTGCGGCGCTCATCAATTGAGACCGCATGGCGAACGGTTTGCGCGGACTCGAGTTTTGAAGTCTGCGGCAACGTTCTCAATCGCACGAGGCCGAATGAGCTGACCGTGTCCCAAACGCCTAAGAAGCGCACCTTCACAGCTCGGCCGAAAGCGCCTTCCATTCGCCGCATCGTTCGCCACGTGTCACCAGTCGCAGGATCGCTGTCTCCTACGGAAGAGAACTGTTGCCAGAGATATGGAACCACGTCGAGCTGCTCTGGATAGAAAAGTCCGAAGTGATGGAGGGCGCCAACCAACGCTCGCGACGTGTAGGAACCGCGGCTGAAGCCGAAGATGAAGATTTCATCGCCGTCTTGATAGTTCTTGACCAGGAAACTGTAAGCTTCGATGAACACATCGCGGATGGAGAATCCGGCAGCGAGGTCCACGGTTTGGTAAAACTTCTTGCCCAGAGAGCTCAGATAGGCTGCATTCCGCAGCGTGCCGACG
>JBBQMJ010000194.1:0-6515 GCA_038328815.1 Fimbriimonadales bacterium
CGCGGCAAGATTGTCAATAGACGCTGATGCGCTCAGTGTATTGAAAATATTCGCTTGCGCGGAAGCAGCGGCAACAACCAAGGCTGCTGCAAAATAAAGTCGTCTCATGATTGCTGATCTCTCCTAATTTTTCGCTTCTTAGCGATTAATGCAAACAAGCCAAATCCCAGGCTGAGCGTTGCGGGCTCAGGAACCGGTTTCTCGCTGTAAATAAAGCTCAGGTGGGTCAAGCTCGCTACGCGCGTTTGGTTCGTGTCCATCCCGCCGAGCTGAATGAGCGCCGTAACGTCGTAGTGATTCTTCAAAGCCAAGGGATAAACCTGGCTCGGCAGATGGAGCGTTCCAACCTGCGAGTAAACGTCAGTCTGGTTATAGGCGCCATCGACGCTTTGAACCGTAACCTTCGCGCGGCCATTGAAGAGGAATCCGACTGGCACCAGGTTGAACTGGGTGAAGTCGTCACCTGCATCTGCGTCAACCGTAAAGAAGACGATGATGTTCTTCCCGACGCCATTGACGGAACTACCGTCGCTGAGGCTGAAGTTGATTCCGGGAGCGTTGGCGAATGTCGCGCCACCCAGGGGGGTCGCTGCGCCATCAACTGTTCCAAACGATCCGATGTTCGAAAATGATATGGCGTTAGCCGCGGCAACAACGCCGACAGCCAACATACTAAATAGCAAACGAGTGCTCTTCACAAATATTCTCCTCCGCAAACACTGCTGGAACCAAAAGGGCGGTACCAGACCTCTATAATCTAGCACACGATTCGCAATAAACCAACAATATTTGGACAGAATTTAGGTTCAAACGAGTTAAACCAGCGAATTTACCTGTCACATTTCAAGAATGACGATTTTTGAACCTGATATGGTTGCTATGTGGGCACCATCGGACATTTCGATTTGGAGCGAAAAATGTCCGTTTGCTTTCCCGAAAAACAAAGAAAGACCTTGCAATGCGAATGCATGCAAGGCCCTAAAAGGAGAGCGTATTGGTTCCGTTACGCCAGCTTGCGGCGACGAGCCAGGAGTCCAACAAGTCCGGTAGCCAAAGCAGCGATGCTTGCAGGCTCAGGCACCGGATGGAAGCATTGATCGATGCTCGTCACGTTTAGTACAGCATTGTCGCTAAAAGTGATAAAGAACTGATCTTTCAGCACTTCGCCGACCTGTGCCGCCGGGGCGATTGGCACGTCGACCGTCAGGCTGAACGCGCTTGCCGAGCCGTCCCCATTGCTATAAACGTTAAGCGGCCCAATGAAGCCTTCACCGACTTCGTTTGCGCCGTTGTCGAAGATCTTTTCGTCGCCGACCACTCCGCCAAATGCTTGCGTGTTATCGGTGCTAGCCAGGGTGCCATTGATGGTGTATTTCACGGAGTCGTAGGCGACCGGTGAATTGAACGTGAATGCCCAGGCGATGTCGCCATAATCGAAGTTTGCGCCACTGAGCGAGAAGTTCTGTACTTGCAGCGAGTAGCTGTTGCCGAACTCGACTGGCGTAAGAACGACGCTGGGTGCTGCGGCGTTATCGATGGAAGCCGCTGCGCTAAGCGTGCTGAAGATGTTGGCGTGGGCCGAAAGCGATGCGCTTGCTAGCGCTGCGGCAATGATAAATCGTCTCATTATTTTTCGTCTCTCCTAAATTCGCCTAGCGGCGATAAGCAAAGACAAACCAATTTCAATATGAGCGGCGCTGCTCATCAGTTGTGATTAGTTTGTAAATCAAGCTTGGAGAAATGCGTGCGCAGGTCTTGTGCCAAAGACGGGCGACCCATCCAAAAACACGCGTTTGTCGCAGAGAATAAGAGGCGAATTCTGATGCGGAAGCACTCCAATTCCAGTGTGCGGAATTGGAGCCGGCGACAGGATTCGAACCCGCGACCCGCAGTTTACAAAACTGCTGCTCTACCCCTGAGCTACGCCGGCAACTTACGCGCTAAATCATGGGCCACGTTTGGACCACTTTGCACTACTTGCCCAAAATGGACATGGGGATACGATTATGACTTGGGAGAGCGCTTACGCGTCCTAACAAGTTTAGGCGAACCATCGGCGCCGTATCCAAGCTTATAACCGCTCGGCAGATTCTTAAGGGCCTCGGCAAGCTCGCTGGGCATGCTGATCGAGGGTCCCTTGCGTCTGCCGCGCCTCTTGCTTGGGTTAAGCGCAACAAACGCGTCCGTGGCGTCGTCATCCGACTTCATGGATTGCATTTCTTTATTCTCAACTCGGTAGAGCTCAGAACTTGCGGGAAATGACAGAAACACATAGTGGCCGTTACTTAACATTCGAGCCTCTATCGGTACTGAGTATTTCTTAACGCCAATCTTAACGGAAAGTATGCCTGCCCTCGGCTGCGCCTTAAACTTGAGTGAGTTTTTAACGCTTTGTACTGTTTTCTTCATAGGATGCCAACCATAAATAATCGCTTAATAAATGCCGCTTCAAATTAAGCGGCTACTCAAAGTATTCTACCAATTAAAATCAATAGTCAGACCGGCAAGACAGAAACATTATCGATTAATCTGGTAGTTCCTAATTTAGCAGCGACTATGAGAATAGAATTCGCATCGACTTTTGATGTTGGTTTAAACGATGCCTCGTCAACGAGATCCAAGTAATCGACCTCAAACATTTCAGCGCTAAGCACGTCGCGATTCTGGGCTAATGTCTCCGCTACAAATGCCTCATCTGGTTCGGAATGCCGCCCCAACGTGTTTCTTGTTTCTTGCAGAGATGCATACAAAAATGGAGCCTTAGCCCTTTCAAACTTGGACAAATAGATGTTGCGACTGGATAAGGCAAGGCCATCACTTTCCCGAATGGTTGGGAGAAATTCTAATTGGAATGGTAAGTTTAGATCGTGGACCATCTGACGCAACACCACGCATTGCTGTCGATCTTTCAAACCAAAGTAGGCCGTAGTTGGGCGGACAAGGTTGAATAGCTTGCAAACAATCGTTGCCACACCTTCAAAGTGGCCGGGCCGGCGTTCACCTTCAAATAAATCGGACACGCCGGAAACCTGAATGGTAGTTAGATTCGAATCTAGCAGCTCTGCAGCTTCGGGAATAAAGATCACGTCCGCTCCGGCACTCTCGGCAAGTTCAATATCCTTAGATTCTGGCCGAGGGTACTTGGCTAGGTCCTCTGCAGGCCCAAACTGAAGTGGATTTACGAAAACCGACACAACCGTTCGGCTACAACAGCGCTTGGACTCTCGGATCAGGGAGAGATGCCCCTCGTGTAACGCGCCCATAGTAGGCACAAACCCCACTGAGCCATCAAGCTTAGTCAATTCTAAGATTTTCCTAACTACATTCAAAAGGAATTCTCCCCCGTGGGAAACTCCTTAGTGCGTACTTCGCTTGAATAGTTCTTAAGTGCCTCGATGATCAATCGCCTACCATCCATATAGGGCTTCGCATGCTTAAATAGTTCGGGAGATAAACCAAGCACATCGTGTAGCACTTGCACTTGCCCGTCGCAATCGGGTCCTGCCCCAATGCCAATAGTTGGAATGCCAACCTGTGCCGTGACATCAGCTGCCAATTCGGCAGGAATCAGTTCCAGCACAAATGAAAAGGCGCCTGCCTCCTCAAGAGCCTTGCCTTGGTCGATTATCGAACAAGCAGCCTTCCCTCTTCCCTGTACCTTGAATCCGCCGAATTTATGAACTGACTGGGGTGTCATGCCCAGGTGCCCCATAACCGGAATACCCGCGTGTACGATGGCCGCGATGGCATCAACATAGTCACCCTCAAGCTTGACCGCGTGAGCTCCAGCTTTCATCAAGGCAACTGAAGAATCAACAGCCTGCTCCGGCGACGTCTGGTAGCTGCCAAACGGAAGATCTGCCACAAGCAAAGCTCTCTTTACGCCGCGACTAGTTGCTGCGGTGTGGTGAATCATCTGCTCGAGCGTAACGGGCAGGGTGCTGTCGAATCCAAGCATGACGTTACCAACCGAATCGCCGACAAGTATCACGTCGACGCCGGCCTCGTCCGCCATTGCTCCGAACGCGGCATCGTAAGCAGTAACAACGACGATCTTCTCGCCGCGGCCTTTCATGGCTCGAATCTTTGGCGCTGTCATTCGATCAGACATGGTGAAAGTCTACCGGCCCTTAACTGCTTCAGCGACTTCGGCGGCATGCTCGGCAGGTTTAACTTTGCGCCAGACCTTGGCGACTTTGCCCGATTCATCGAGCAGGAATGTCGCCCTCTCAATGCCCATGTACTTTCGACCGTACATGGATTTCTCGACCCATACGCCTGCAGCCTCTGCAAGGAGATGGCCCGTATCGGCTAGTAATGAGAAATTGAGTGCGAACTTCTCGGCAAACTTCTTGTGCGACTTGACGTTGTCTGGGCTGACGCCCAGAACGGTAGCACCACTAATGTCCGGCAGCCGATCCCTAAACCCGCAGGCTTCAACCGTGCAGCCAGACGTGTCGTCCTTTGGATAGAAGTAAATGACGACCTTCTTGCCCCCGAGTGAAGCCAGCGACACTTTTGATCCGTGCTGATCTTCTAGGTCGAACGCGGGAAACTGAGATCCTTCTTCAATCATCGTTAATTCCTAGGGCAACTAAGGGCTATGCGTTAGCGGATTCAACGTCCAAAAGCATGGCTTGCATCAAATCCACGCGCAGGACGATGCCGCTCAGGCGCTCACTTTCAACCACCGGGAGGACCGTAAGACCGCTATTGAGCATCTTGTGCAGGGCGTCGCCTATTTCCGTGTCCGGATGCATAACGGTTGGGTCTTTGCTTGCGTAGATGCTGGCTGGTTCATCCGACATGCTGGTGAGATTGCCCCTCGACGTAACCGCCCTGCATAGGTCGCCCTCAGTGAGAACACCCACAGGATGGTGATCAGCATTCACGACCACTAGTCCCGGAAACTGATAGATGTCCATCTTGTCGATGGCATCGCGGACCGTGCTTTCTTCGGTGAGTGTCGGGATGTGGGCGTGCAGCACCTCGCGGAGGGTCATTTGTCGATTAGTCTACTTGGGGGATTAGCCAACGCATGGATCATCCAGAAGGGACCCATAGGGCCAGGTCCTTCCCGCAGGAATCGCGCCCATGAACTAACGCACCCAGGTGGGAGGCTATACTTCGCGTGGATGAAGGTCAATTTGGGCATCATTGGGGGTACGGGAGTAGGTGATCGGTTTGCCGCGATGGAAGGCAAAGCGCTCCACGTGCCGACAAGCCATGGCCTCCTGAAAGGCAGACTCGCCAAAATTGGCTCCGCCAACGTCTTGTTCATTGCACGCCACTCACTTGGGCACAAAACGCCTCCAAACGCCGTGAACTATCTGGCGATGGCAGAGGGGCTTAAACGGCTTGGCGCAAAGTATTGCCTCGGAACGGCTGCCGTAGGCGCCGTTCATGACGACCTGGCTCCAGGATCGTTCTGCGTTTGCAGCGACTTTATCGATCTCACTGGCCGGAACGAAACCCTCTTTGCCAATCGCGTCCAACATACGGATTTCTCCATTCCGATGGGCAGTAAATCAAGGAACGCATTGAACGAATCCTGCGCACAAGCCGGACTTAAGCTGCCCGAGAAGGCAACATACGTGTGCACCAACGGGCCGCGGTATGAGACACCAGCAGAGATCTCAAGCTACGTGACGATGGGTGGCGACCTCGTTGGAATGACTGCCGCCACCGAGGCTGTTGTCATGCGCGAGGCCGGTATCGACTATGCCTGCCTAGCAATCATTACAAACCTGGCCGCTGGCGTCAGCAAGACGGCCCTTTCCCATGCCGAGGTTTCAAAGCAGATGGTGGAATCGGGCGAGAAGGCGGTCAGCATCCTGTTAGACGCAGCGAGGCGCCTTGCATGAATTCCAGCCCACGTTCCTTTGCCCTGATGCTTGCAATGACTCCCGGCATGGGCGGCCGTTCGGTAACCCGAGTCCTGGCTAGAAATTCGTTGCTCTCCCGCTCTCCTGAGGAGTTCCTAGGCCTAGGCGCCGAGTCTCTAATCGAGGAATACAAGCTGAACAAGAAGGCCGTTCACTGGCTGGTTAACGCGCAAGACCATATTGTCCAGAGCTCTGCTACCCTCGAGAAGCGCCTTTCTGGGCTTGGAGTGAGCATGTTGACTTCTGTCGACGCCCATTATCCAAGGCTCATTGAGGAGTTTGACCCTGAGCCGCCAGGCGTACTTTTCCTCTATGGAAACAAGAAGCTCCTGGAGGCCAAGACGTTCTGCGTCCTTAGCTCGCGGAACTCCTTTCCCGCTGACCTAGAGCTCGTTGAGAAGCTGACCGAAGAAGGCGTCCTCAACGGCGAGGTCTTGGTTACCGGGCACGACACGCCAGAGTATCAACGTTCCGCCATCGTACCGCTTCGATGGGGCGCCCCGCGGATTCTATGTCTTGATCGCGGGCTATTCAAAGTCCTCGGCGAAGACTTGAAGGACGAAGCCTTTAGGGCTGCCCGTCTGTGGCGCTACCAATTCGATCCTGGCACTGACCTAGCCATTTCTCCTT
>JBBQMJ010000195.1:0-6490 GCA_038328815.1 Fimbriimonadales bacterium
AATGCCGCTCCAGTTGACCTTTCGATCGACGATCTGAAAGCCTTCTCGCGGATCGCCGGCATCTCGTTTTCGGACGATGAGTTGAAGCAGATTCTTCCCGACATCAAGGACTGGCTGTCCGGCTACGATTCCCTGCGCAAGCTGCCCATCCCGTTTGAAGTCGAACCGCCAACGGTCTTCATGCCCAAGACCCATCGAGACATCAAGGCGAAGAAAGGTGTTTCCGCTAAAGTTTCCGCGACCAGCAACTTGAAGCGACCCGCATCTGACGAAGACCTTGCCTTCATGTCCGTGAGAGAATTGGGCACCCTGATCCGGACGCGACAGATCACGTCCGTTGAGCTCACGAATCTGTATCTCAGCAGGCTGAACAAGTACGGTGACAAACTCCTTTGCGTCATCACTGCAATGCCCGAGCAAGCCTTGAAGCGGGCTCAGCAGGCGGATGAAGAAATTCAGTCGGGGCGCTATCGTGGGCCGTTGCACGGTATTCCCTGCGGGATCAAAGACCTCTTTGCCATGAAGGGAGCGCCCACCACCTGGGGGGCGGCGCCTTACCAAGATCAAGTGCTCCCTTACGACTGCACCGTCGTCGAAAGGCTCCATGAAGCCGGTGCAATCATTCTTGCCAAACTTAGCATGGGTGCCCTCGCCATGAACGATGTGTGGTTCAAGGGGAAGACGAAGAACCCGTGGAACGACAAGGAAGGCTCCAGTGGGTCATCTGCTGGTTCTGCGGCTTCGACAGCGGCCGGACTCGTCGCCTTTGCCATCGGGACCGAAACCCTTGGCTCCATCATGTCTCCCAGCAACCGATGCCGGGTTACCGGTTTACGGCCGTCTTACGGACGTATCAGCCGCTACGGGGCGATGGGCCTCAGCTATACCATGGACAAAGTTGGTCCGATTTGCCGCGAGGTTGAAGACTGCGCCCTTGTCTTTTCCGCCCTAACAGGCCACGATTCCAAGGATCGAAGTTCAGTTGACCGACCGTTTCACTATTCAACGGGTCTGAATGTCGCTAACTTAAAGGTCGGCGTTGTCGACGGGGCATCAAACGATGCCATTCTTGCCGGACTATCAAAGCTCGGGGTGACTGCTATCAAAGTCAAGTTCGACCCAATTCCAGACGGCATTCTTAGCCTCTTGGAAGTCGAAGCGGCCACGTCCTTCGATGAACTGACCCGCACCGAAAGAATTCACATGCTGACCAACAGCGACTGGCCAGAGTCGTTCCGGGCAAGCCGATTCGTTCCGGGAGTCGAATACCTTCAGGCGCAACGAGCGCGTGCTTGGCTAATGGACAAGTACGAGGAAGAACTTGGCGACCTAGACGTGCTTGTGGTTCCAGGAGTCGGGCTGGCGGGTTCGGCGCTGCGAATCACGAACCTAACTGGCCACCCTCAGGTGAATATCCCTCAAGGCGCGACCGACAAGAATGAATCCCAGTCGATCTCATTCATCGGCAGGATTTACGAAGAGGACACGATGTTGGCTCTCGCAAATGCATTCCAACGCCTGGACGACTTCCACCATCTCAGGCCAAACCTAAGCGTCTTCTAGCCTTTGACAGCCCTAGGGTATGAGCATTCGCTAAGACGGGGCAACATCACTGTTGATTAGCGGTCTATATGGTTGAGAGTTCAACCATTGAACCGTTATCGCCATGGCAACATCTTCACAAAACGCAACAGACTCCTCCAACAAGAAAATACTCCGCACAGGAACCCGCCGGAAGCTTACAACCTGGGCCATCGTCGCCCTCGTCGTCGTGGCCGTCGGTTATTTCGGCTGGAATAAGCTGAAATCGGGGCAGTCCGAGCAAAAGCTGATCACCGCCAAAGTCTCGCGTGGTGATCTTGTGGAAACCGTGTCCGCCACCGGGAGCGTGACCGCACAGACCGGCGCTCAGGTGAAGATAGGCTCCCAAATTGCGGGACGGATTAAGCGTTTGGCTACGGACGTCGGCAGCTACGTGAAGGCGGGCCAGCTAATTGCTGAGTTGGACCTGCCCGACCTGCAGGCGCAACTCGACCAAGCAAACGCAAGCCTGGCTCAAGCTGAAACAAGGCTGTCGCAGCAGGTTTCTGGAGTAGGCGCGGAGAGAACTCAAACGTCTTCGGCCATAAGCGTCGCACAGCAAGGTGTTCAAGGCGCCGCCCAAAAAGTGGATGTGGCCCGAGCTAATGCGACACTTCAAGCCCAGGCAACGCCAAGCGACATCAAGCGGGCTAGTACCGCCTTGTCTACCGCCCAGTCAGTCCTCAAGCAAGTTCAAGCTGGTGCAAACCTGCAGGTAGCGACGGCCAAAGAACAACTCGCCCAAGCTCAGGCAAATGCCGCAAATTCAGCGGCGAACCTAAAGCGTCTGCAAAGCCTTATCGCCCAAGGTTTCGTGGCCCAAGCCGATGTAGACGTAGCCCAAGCCCAAGCAAGCGTCAATGAATCCCAAGTCAGATCGGCTTCCCAGAACGTAGATCTTGTAAACCAGAAAGTCGAGGCCGACTTACAGGCTTCGAAGGACGGGGTTGCTTCCGCGCAAGCGACCTTGGCAGCGGCAAGAGCCGAGACTCAGACGGTGCTGGCACGCAACGCAGACGTCCGGGATGCCCAAGCTTCAGAACTTCAAGCCAGGGCAAATCTGCAGGCAGCGCTCGCAAACGCCTCTAATGACGTGCTCAAACAGCAAGACGTTAAGGCCGCTCAGCAAGCGGTGGATCAAGCAAGAGCGCAGGTTGCCTACAACCAGGCTCAAATGAATAAGTCCTTTATCCGCTCTCCGATTTCTGGAACAGTCCTTCAGCTTGCCGCCCAACAAGGCGAAACCGTTGCAGCAGGCCTTTCAACGCAAACCCTGATCATCGTAGCCGACCTCAAGAGACTTGAGGTTGACGCGTTCGTTGATGAGACCGACATTGGGAAGGTCAAGAACGGCCAAAACGCACAGTGCTCGATCGACGCATATCCCGACCGGACCTTCAAGGGGAAGGTCCTTAAGGTGGCCTCCGGCTCTACCATCCAACAGGGCGTGGTTTCATACGATGTCACCGTTCAAATCGAAGACCCTGACCATGTTCTCAAGCCCGACATGACGGCCAACGTGACCATTCAGGTTGGCGGCCACAAGGACGTGTTGCTCGTACCTGCAGTGGCTGTTCAAGTAGGCACTCGCAGCTCAACAGTCAGCGTGCAAAAGATGGTCAATGGAAAGCTGCAAACCACGGCCACGAAGGTCAAGACTGGGGGCTCAGATGGCATCAATATCGAGATTGTCAGCGGCCTAAACGAAGGCGACACGATTGTTCTGGCTGGTCTCACCCAAAGCCCAACCCGCGGCGGACCTACCTCGCCCTTCGGGCCGAGCGGCGGGGGCGGCAGGCAAGGCGGCGGTGGTGGCGGCGGAGGAGGAGCAAAGGGTGGATAGCCCTGACCTCCTGCTTAGCCTGACCGACATTCTAAAGGTCTACAAGATGGGCGATCAAGAACTCCACGCCCTCGATGGCGTAAGCCTCGAGGTTAGGCACGGCGAGTTCGTCGCGATCATGGGCCCCTCGGGTTCGGGCAAGTCCACCATGATGAACATCATTGGGTGCCTAGACGTCCCAGACGCTGGGTCCTACAAGCTGGATGGCGTAGAAGTCTCGTCGCTCGACGAATATGAGCTTGCCGCCATACGCAATCGCAAGATTGGCTTTGTATTCCAGGGCTTCAACCTCTTGAAACGAACCACCGCTTTGGAGAACGTGGAGCTCCCCTTGCTTTATGGAAAGCAGCCGGATAGAACCGCACGCGCGACGAGAGCACTAGAGCGAGTTGGCCTGGGGGATCGCCTGCATCACAAGCCTAATGAGCTTTCCGGCGGCCAGCAGCAACGTGTCGCCATAGCCAGGGCCATTGTCTCAGAGCCGAAACTAATCCTCGCTGACGAGCCTACCGGCAACCTCGCCACCCTCCAAAGCGAAGAGATCATGGAGATTTTCCAGCAACTTAACGATGACGGCGCCACGGTCGTTATGGTGACCCACGAGGAAGATATTGGTCGCCATTGCAAGCGACGAGCGATTATGCGGGACGGACAACTGGTCGAAGACGACCTCGTTCAGGACCGCATCCTGGCATCCGACCTCATCAAAGAAATCAAGACTAAACAGCCTGCGGCGAAGGTGGCCCGATGAACTTCTACGAAGACTTCCGCCTTTCTCTACGCGCCCTATCCAGCAACAAAATGCGCACAGCGCTTACGATGCTTGGCATTATTATTGGCGTCGCCGTCACCATCCTAGTCGTCTCGATTGGGCAAGGCGCGACTAAAAGCGTGTCGGATCAGATCAACTCGCTAGGCACCAACCTCCTCACGATTCGCCAGGGTCAGAGGCGCATTAGGCTTACCGCGGTCGGTCGAAGCGGTGCCACCCAGCAGTCCGGAAACAAGCTAACCCTTGCCGATGCCCGCGTCATAGCCAAAACCTTCCCAGACACCATCTCCGCCGTAGCGCCGCAGGTTCGTGGAAACGTCCAAATCCGGATGGACAGCACCGACACTCCCTCCACCATCGTCGGCACGACACCCGATTACGCAACCGTCAACAATTCCCCAGTCGATCGAGGTCGGTTCTTCACCAATGCGGAAGATCAGGGGAATCAGAAGGTTTGTGTTGTTGGCGTTTCCCTTGCCGAGAAACTCACAGGCAGCGCTAAAACTGACCTAACCGGCAAGAGCATCTCCATCAATAAGGCCGTCTTCCAGGTCATTGGAATGCTTACGCCGAAGGGGACCAGTTCCTTCGGGCAGGATCAGGATGACGTGGCAGTTATCCCGATAACCCCTGCCATGGAGCGCGTCTTAGGCGTAACGCGCTTAGATTCCGTTTCAGTGAGCTGCACGAATCAAGACATGATGCCCCTCGCGCAGCAGCAAATCTCGGCCCTGCTCCGCACACGACACCACCTTCGCCCTCCCTTTCCCGGAAATGACGACTTCCAGATCAACAGCCAAACCGACCTCTTAGCCAGGCAGCAAAGCGTGACGACAACGATGACGACCCTGCTCACGGCGGTAGCCGTGATCTCGCTCATCGTCGGCGGCATTGGCATCATGAACATCATGCTTGTCTCGGTCACGGAGAGAACCCGTGAGATAGGCATCCGCAAGGCAATCGGCGCGACACCGCACGACATCATGATGCAGTTCCTCATTGAGGCGGGCATCATTTCCTGCATTGGTGGACTTGTTGGAGTCGGCCTCGGGGTCGTAAGCTCGCTTGTGCTTGCCAAGATGGCAGGCTGGAATACCATGGTCAGCCCAACAGCAGTAGAACTGTCCCTCGCCGTCTCGGCAGGTGTTGGAATCTTCTTCGGCCTCTATCCCGCTGGCAAGGCCGCCGGCCTCAATCCAATCGACGCCCTGCGCTACGAGTAGGGTTGATTTAGATCCGCCAATAGGGCATGCTGTGAGCCATGGATGCTCTGCTGCTGGCAAGGTGCTTCGTCTGCGCGTTCTTTGCGATTATCCTTCTGCAAAGCGGCTTGGATAAGTTCACGGACTGGAAAGGCAATTTGTCTTACCTTCAAGAGCATTTTGCGAAGACGATCTTCAAGTCTTCGGTCCCACCGATGCTGGGTTCGATTGCGCTTCTGGAGACTTTAGCAGGCGCCTTGTGCGGGGTAAGCGTCGTGGTTTTGCTACTTCACATCGACGTTCATGTCACACAAGGACTGAGCCTCTCGGGGCTTGCCTTGGCTCTGGTATGCCTGGACTTCTGCATGCTGATGGTAGGGCAGAGACTAGCGAAGGATTACGCGGGGGCCGCTTCGCTGGCAGGATATTTCGTGGTAGCGCTGTTTGGGCTCTATTTGATGGCGTAGGTTCCCGAAACAGGCACAAACCGTCCTGCAACTACACTCAACATAAAATAGGGCGAGGAATATTCCTCGCCCTATTCGACAAACCCGTTCTAGCTTAGTGGCAGCCGCAGCTTCCGCAACCGCCGCCCTTCTTTGTATCCAATCCTTCCAGCGTCTCGTCATCGGTCGTGAAGGATGAGCCGCAGCCGCAGGACTTGACGGCGTTAGGATTCTCGATCTTGAATCCGCCGCCAAGCACGTCGTCGACGTAATCCACGTGCGAACCCTTCAGATATTTGAGGCTAAGTGCGTCAACGACAATCTTAACGCCCTTATCAGCAAAGACCATGTCGCCCTCTTCCGGTTGCGCGTCGTCAAGCGCCATGCCGTAGGAAAGGCCGGAACAACCGCCACCGGCAACCCAGACTCTCAGGGAAGCGGCTTGCTTGCCGTTCTCTTCAATCATGCCGACCAGTTCGGAGGCGGCACGCTCAGTCAGCGTGACATCGGGGGTTGTGGTGAGTTCAGTTTGATCTTTAATTGCCATGGTTTGCCTTGCTACAAATTCGCTACGCAGCTTATAGTTTATCCTACGTTGGAGAGTTCGTCTTTGACGCGCTGCCAAATGGGTCTATTCCATGTCGGA
>JBBQMJ010000196.1:0-6474 GCA_038328815.1 Fimbriimonadales bacterium
TGGCAGGAAACGGGATTTGTGTTTACCCGACCCGACGGCGCTCCACTTGACGACAGCGTTGCACGTAAGGAATTTAAGAAGCTGCTGAGGGATTCCAAGCTTCCCCCAATGCGATTCCACGACCTAAGACATACATGCGCTTCCTTAATGCTTGCTCAAAAGGTTGCACCGCGAGTCGTCATGGAGATTCTTGGCCACAGTCAAATCAGCTTAACCATGAACACGTACAGCCACGTAATTCCACAACTCGAAAAGGAAGCCGCGTCCCAAATGGACAAGCTTTTCGCCGCGAAGTAGAACCGATTCCAAGCTGGGTTGTCGTCAAGGTTGTCGTCAACGACAATAAAATAAGGCCTCTCCGATCACGCGAGGGGCCTTTTAGGTTCAAAATCTGGAGCCGATGATCCGATTTGAACGGACGACCTGCTGTTTACGAAACAGCTGCTCTACCACTGAGCTACATCGGCGCGGGGTTTATTATGCGCCTTTGGGGGCGCGTTTCTCAAGGTTATCGTCGGCAGAAGCAGTCTTGCCGAAGAGTCGGCAAGTAAATTTCGGGACAACGAGCGGCATCACCGCTTAGTGCATGAGGACTTTGCCGACAATGTGGCTCATCGGTACCGGCCCGAAAATGCGGCTGTCTTCAGAGGATTTGCTATTGTCTCCAAGCACGTAAACACAGCCTTTGGGAACGTAGTAGGGTTTTAGCTGTTCCTTGCCCCAATAGCTTATCGGCGTCTCGATCGGATCAACAACCTCCCCAGCCAGACGGTACACCCGCTTGACGATGAAATCATGATCCTTCCAATGGTCGATCACGACGATGTCGCCGTCTTTCACGCTGCTTGAAAGGGCCGACTTCTTGGCGAGGAGCATGTACTGCCCAGGCTGCAACGTCGGCGTCATGGAGGCGCCCTCGACCCGCACTGTCTTAAAGGAAGCGTTCAAAGACACCGCTACAGCCGTTGCCATCCACAGCGCTAGACTTCGCTTCCAACTGAGCCTCGTGCCCGAATGAACACCCTTCCATGGCGTCAATGCGTATGTCCTCAAGATGAACCCTTTTGGTCAAATGTTAAGAAATGTTCAATTCTTAATAATTAGAGGGGCGATTAAATTCAAATGAGGGTTTCTGAATAGCCTAAACCTTAACAATATGGGAAGGGATTGGGGAAGAAAGGAATTTGGAATAGAAGAGTAGGGAAAGATGGTTCGGATTGCGGATCGATTTCCCGTTCAGTATCGCTTTTCCCTATTCCTATTTCCGTATTCCTCTCCTTGCCCTAAGCTGTCTTCCTAGCGCCAGTCCACTTCAAAGCTATTGCAAGCAGTTCATGTGGCTTCATAGGCTTGGAGAGGTAGTCGTCCATGCCGCTTGATAGGCATTTCTCCCGATCGCCTTGCATGGCGTTAGCGGTCATGGCAACAATGGCAATATGGCGATTCGTGCCTCTCTCCCCGTGTCGAATAGCCACGGTTGCCTCATACCCATCCATTTCCGGCATTTGGCAGTCCATCAGAACCAGATCGTATGGAATCGAGCCGATGGCCGCGATTGCCTCCAGGCCGTTAGAGACGAAATCCGCGGTAGCGCCAAAATTCTCCAGCACGCGAAGAGCGACTTTCTGGTTGACGACATTGTCCTCAGCGAGTAGCACCCGTATGCCAGCCAATGGCGGCAGCAATGGATCGACGTGCACTGAATTGGGTGCGGCGGCAAGTACCGAATCGGTGCCAACGACTGAGACAAGGGTATTGAAAAGCTGAGACTGTCGTGTGGGCTTATTCAGAGCGGCCGCAAACCCCTTGGCCCTGAAGTGGTCACTGGTTGCTGCGTTGCCCATAGAAGAGAGTAAGACTATCGGCACCTTTGCATAGGCAGGGAGCGATTTAATGGCTGCAGCGGTCTGCTCCCCATCGAGGTTCGGCATCTGCATGTCAAGGACAATCAGCGACACCGGATCCTTGTCGCCCCAACGCTGCAATTGCTCCAGCGCCTCGGCTCCGCTCATCGCTTCGCTGACCAAACAACCCCAAGATCGAAGTTGTTCTCGAAGAATCCGCAAGTTTGTCTTGCTATCGTCAACGGCTAGAACGTGCAATCCAAGAAGCTCGCTATCGAGAGCCTTAGGATGGAAACTATTTTCTTGCCTTTCCAGTGGTAATTCAAACCAGAAATCGCTCCCGACTCCGTGTTCGCTGGCCACTCCGATCTTGCCTCCCATTAGCTGAGTTAACTGGCGACTGATCGTTAGGCCAAGTCCAGTTCCGCCGTACTTACGCGTAGTCGAGCCATCCGCTTGAGTAAAGCTGTCAAAGATTGCCCTCTGGCGCGGAAGCGGAATACCTATCCCCGTATCGCGAACAAATATCCGTATTCGCACTTTTCGCTTGCCAGATCTAACAACCTCAGCACCAACAACAACTTCACCACTCTCGGTGAACTTGATAGCATTTGCGGCCAGGTTGGTCAAGACCTGCCTAATCCTCCCTGAATCGCCCCTCAGCTCCGCCGGAAAGGCGTCCGGAATCGCGCAGACGAACTCCAGCCCCTTTTCATGAGCGCGTGCGCCAAGCAGGTCGCCTACTTCCTCGATCACGTCTCGCAGATTGAAATCGGTGATCTCAACGTGCATCTTTCCGGACTCGATCTTTGAGAAATCCAGAATGTCGTTGATCACCGTGAGCAGCGCGTCACCGCTAGCGCGGATAGTCTGGACATAGTCGCGCTGTTGCTCGGATAACCGGCTTTCTAGCAACAGCCCGGTCATGCCAATGACGCCATTCATCGGCGTACGAATCTCGTGGCTCATGTTCGCGAGGAACTCTGACTTGGCCCTCGCCGACTGGAGAGCCTCGTCGCGCGCGGCTGCTAATTGGACGTTCTGTCGCTCCATCTCCTGGGCGGCCATTTCAACCGCTTCTTGAGCGTATTTCCGCTGAGTTACATCTTCTACCAGGGAGGCGACGCCAATTTCGCGGTCATTGGCATCGACAAGAACTGTGTTGTACCACTCGCAGTGGATCATGGCGCCATTGGATGTGAAGTTCTCATTTGTCGAGCGCGTGCCGCCTTGCTTGCTCAATAGCTCTTGGAAAACGGCGTTGACATGAGGTTTGGCGTGGTCAGGAACGATAAACGATGCGTGCTTGCCAAGCGCGTAGGATGCCTTCCACCCAAAAATCCGCTCTGCTGCAGGATTCCAGGCAGTAACACGAAAGTCCGTGTCCCACTCAATGACAGCAAGCGGCGTCTTCTCGATATGCAGGACCATCTTCTGTCGAGATTCGCGCAGAGCTTCTTCTGCTATTCGCTGGTCGGTAAGGTCATGCCAAAGGCCAAGGGACACTCGCTTCCCGTCCAGTTCAAGAGATGTTATGGTTACCTCGACGGGAAACTCCGTACCATCTAACCGTTTGTGAACCCATTCAAAACGGTAATAGCCGTCTTCCCATACTCGTCGCTCAACTTCGATTGATTTCTCGATCGATGTCCGTCCGTCTGGTTGAAGCTCGGGTGAGAGTTCCGCGGGCCGGTACATGCGCAGTTGCTCTTTGGTCTCGCACCCAAGCATCTGCACGGCGGCCATGTTGCACTCCAAGATGCCGGTTTCATCGTACAAGACGTGCGCGTCCGACGATCTGTCGAAGAGGAGTCTGAACCGCTCATCTTCCGCCTTTCGACGGGAATAGGTTTGAGCAGAATCGCGTAGTCGCACGCAGCCGACAACTATTCCGGCGACGAGGGCACCAACGATTGCGCCCGCGAACAGGTCGCTGGACGTGTCAACCCAGGAATTGATGACCGACAACAATCCCAATAAGATGACGCCGAAGGCGAACAATGCCCATTCAGCCAACGATGGCTTAAGCTGCTTCTTTCCCGTTTAAACACCCCAGTGCAGGGCAAGCCCAATGATGGACTTACACTCCATAAATTGTCGGGCAAAAGTATTGCAACCTGTAGCGGCTTGCAACCTCGTTCGAGTCCAGAAACGTGACTAACTGGCATAGATACGCGGGGCGCCCGCCATTTCTGGCGAACGCCCCGCAACGAGAATTGAGAATTAGAGGGTGCCGCGGACGGCTTGCTCTCTTTCAATTGCTTCAAACAGGGCCTTGAAGTTGCCCTTGCCAAAACTCTTGGCGCCCTTTCGGTGGATGATCTCATAGAAGAGGGTCGGGCGGTCACCTGTTGGCTTCGAGAATATCTGCAGCAGATAACCCTCGTCGTCCCTGTCAACGAGAATTCCAAGTTGTGAAAGCTCTTCAAGATTCTCATCAATCGTTCCCACGCGATCCGGTAGGGCGTCGTAGTAGGCCTTAGGAACCTTCAGGAATTCCATGCCGCGAGCCATCAGCCGGCTCACCGTGTGGACAATGTCATCTGTCCGAAGGGCCACATGTTGCACGCCGGGTCCACCAAAAAACTCCAGGAACTCATCAATCTGGGACTTCTTCTTGCCAGCTGCTGGTTCGTTGATCGGAAATTTGACGCGGCCATTGCCGTTTGACATCACTTTCGACATCAAGGCCGTGAATTCAGTGGATATGTCTTTGTCATCGAACGTGATGATTTGCTTGAACCCGAGGACATCTTCGTACCACTTGACCCAGTAGTTCATTTTGCCGAGCTCGACGTTGCCGACGCAGTGGTCAACTTCGATGATGCCTATTGGGTCGCCCGGCTGATTGACCTTCTTGAAATGCGGAAGGAAGTGGCCCTTGAACTTGTCCCGATTCAGGAATGTATGAATCGTATCGCCGTACGTATGAATGGACGCCAGTCGCACTTCCCCGTCATCGTCCGAAAGTGTAAACGGCTCGCGAGCTGGAGCCGCTCCACGCTCAACGGCAGTCTTGAACGACCAATCGACGTCGTCTACTTCAAAGCAAATGTCTTGGACAAAGTCGCCGTGAATTGCGATCGCGTTAGCGATGGGGTGGTTAGGAATCAATGGCGCCGTGAAGAGCAGCTTTACATCGCTCTGCTCCAAGAGCCAGTCGACCTCATTTCTAAGCCCAGTCTCTAGCCCGTGGTAGCCGGTGATGCTGAACCCCAGAATGTTCTGATAGTAGTAGGCGGACTGCCGCGCGTTGCCCACGTAGTGGCGAACGTGGTCAACCTTTCTGATTGGAAAAATGTCTTGCATGGAAATTCAATCTCCGTAGATGTTCTTACGTAAATTATACAGTCGCTGGGCCGCTACTTTTTCGTGGCCTTTTTCGAACTTTCGTCGGAAATGAGGAGCGCTGCGGATGCGGCAAAGCCCGCATGGTCAACCCTTAGGACTCTGGGTCCAAGCGTCACCCCGCGATCACCGATTAGTGCCATTTCCGGCGGGGACCACCCACCTTCAGGTCCCACAACCAAAGTGATCCGGCCGTCTTTGATTTCGCCGAGGTTCCTTAACAGGCCCTCGGCTTCGGAGAGCACTGTGGCCTTAGGCTCTCTTGCAAGGACGTCTTTTAGGTCCTTGGCAAGTTCGATCTCGGGTAGTCGCGCCCGAAAACTGACCTCCGCGGCCTCCCTGCAAACAGCCTTCAGCCTGCGAACTCGCTCTGCTGTCTTTTTTTCGTCCCACTTCACAACGGTGCGATCGGAAGAAAACAGAATGAACCGGGTAACGCCTATCTCCGTGCAGGCCCTTACGATCTCCTCAAGCTTGTCTCCCTTCGGAAGAGACTGCGCGAGTGTGATCTGAATACGCGGCTCGGAATCGAGTTTGAATACTTCGAGGGGTTGTGCTGACTTGGGGAGAAGCTCGCATTTTATTAGGGTGCCATCGTTGGGCAAAACGGCGATGGTCGCACCCGGTGAGAGGCGCAGTACCTTGCGAAGCTTATCAAGCTCCTCCGGCGGGAGTTCGATGACGTCCTCAGCGCTCGCTCCAGGGACAAATACTCGGGGCCAGGACCTTAAATGTGACATAGGAAGAGGGCACCGTTCATTTAGATAACCGCGCTCCAACCCATCCGTCTTCGGTAAGCACCTGGGCAACTTCAAATCCGGCGGTTTCGACGGCCGACTTTACATCAGGCCAGTTAGCCTCGATGATGCCAGAAACTATCCAATCTCCGTGCTCCAAGGAGGTAGCAATGTCCGATGTCATGGCGATTAGGGTTGCGCTGATTATGTTGCTGAGAACAATTTGCCAGGGTCCGTGACCAAGAGCCTCAATGCTGTCCCCTGCGACAAATCGAACCTTAACTTCGTTTAATTCCGCGTTAGCTTTAGCGACTTCAACGGACAGCGGCTCAATGTCAACACCGGCGACTTCATTTGCTCCTAATTTGAAGGCCCCAATGGATAGAATGCCGCTACCGCAGCCCACGTCGGCGACGCGCTTGCCCTCAAAACTCACCGCTTCCATCAGTTCGAGACACATGCGGGTTGTCGGATGATCGCCGGTTCCGAATGCCTGGCCAGGATCAAGCACGATTGGGATACCGCCTGCGTGCATCGGCGCTTCT
>JBBQMJ010000197.1:0-6469 GCA_038328815.1 Fimbriimonadales bacterium
CTTGCCATACTGACTTGATGGCAGTTAAGAAGCCTAATTCGAAGTTTCAACAAGCTGAGGAGTTCACGGCTTCCGTGACTGTCGAGGTTGGGCTGCGCTATCTGCTTTACTTGCCGCCGGGATACCAGGAATCAGCAGCAAGCTACCCGCTCGTTCTGTTTCTCCACGGCGCTGGCGAACGCGGAGAGGATTTAGAGACGGTGAAGCTGCACGGGCCACCCAAAGAGGTCGAGAAGGGACGGGAGTTTCCGTTTATTCTCGTCTCCCCTCAATGCCCAGAATTTCGCTATTGGGACTTGAATGCGCTCGTAGCGTTGATCGACCACATTCAAAGCACCCACCGAGTGGACCATCAGCGGATTTATGTGATGGGGTTGAGTATGGGCGGGTATGCAACTTATGGCCTTACCGCAATGATTCCCGACCGCATAGCGGCGGCCGCTCCCATTTGCGGCGCGGAATCTCTTAAACACGCGGAACGCCTGAAGGACGTGCCGATATGGGCAATTCATGGAACGAAGGATATGGCGGTACGTTTTAAGTGGGATAAAGAGCTGATTTCGGCCATCAAAGGGGCTGGAGGAAAGCCAAAGCTAACAGCCATTAAAGATGGCGGGCATGACGTCTGGTCTGATGCTTACGGGAGTACCGAAATCTACGAATGGTTGTTATCCCACAGCCTCCCTCCCGGTAAGTAGAAAATTGCAATAGAGAAATCTGGGCCGTAAAAGCGATCCATGTCCCCATAAATGGGACAAAAAGCCTGCCAAAAGAGTCTAGGTACAGCAATTACTTACCGATCATTAAGACGTTGTTCCGCCAACAGGCGAGACGCTGTCTTGGAGTAATTAACGCTTGGATCTTAATTGGAGCATGGCAACCGACGTTCTTGTCGGGCGGGATCGGGCCAAAGTCCTCGTTGTTGAGGATGATCCCGTTTCTGCGCTCCTGGTTCGTAAGCTCTTAACTGGGCAGGGCATTCCCAGCGATCATGCAATGGACGGAAAGCAGGCGATCGAGATGCATCGCCAGCATCCCTACCGCATGGTTGTCTCGGACTGGATGATGCCCGAAATGTCCGGCATTGAGCTTTGCCGCGCGCTGCGAGACCTAGATGGCAGCTACCTCTACTTCATTTTGTGTTCCGCCAAGGGCGAACGGGCTGACCGCTTAGAAGCTTTCGAAGCGGGTGTTGACGACTTCCTAAGCAAGCCCCTTGACAGAGACGAGTTACATTCAAGACTTAAGGTAGCCAGGCGAATTCTGAGTTCTGAGGACAGCCTGAACCAGCAAAAATCTGAGCTTGTGAAGGCCGGAGAGTCGCTTCAAGAGATGAATGCGAATCTGGTCATGGCATCCAGACGATTTGCCGAGTTGTTTAACGGTCTACCGGTAGCGTGCTTTACTTTTGACGAATATGGACTAGTGCACGAGTGGAACCGCGCTGCGGAATCTCTGTTCAACATTCCTTCATACCGAGCGTTTCAGCAGCCGGTCTGGGAAGTTTTGGGGACCAACGGAAATGATTTTTGGTCTTCGGAGATGGTGGAGACGATTGTCCGAGACTGCGGGCACCCGCCCGTGGACTGGAGCTATATCGGTGCGAACGGTAGTGAGCGGCACTTTGCCTGTAACGTCTTTGCCCTCAGAAACGAGAAGGGCGAGTTGATTGGGGCGATCAGCGCCAACTTGGATATCACAGAACGGCGAGATGCGCAAAGCCGCATCGAAGATCAGATGGAGCAGATCAACGAGATTGCCAAACAGCTTGAAGTTCAGAAGGCAGCCCTCGAGGATGCTAATGCTCAGTTGGCACTAAGGGCGGATACGGATGGCTTAACCAATTTGCTGAACCACCGAAGGCTGCAGGGCGATCTAGAAGCGCATTTCAGCGAATGCCGCGAGACTGGTAGGCCACTCTCGGTGATCCTTATGGATGTTGACAAATTCAAGGCCTTTAACGATAGTTTTGGACATCCTGCTGGTGACGACGTGCTTCGCAAGTTTGCAAGCATCCTAAAGGGCAAATCTCGAGATGGTGAAGTAGTCGCACGATACGGCGGCGAAGAATTCGCCGTGATTCTGGATGGTTGCCCCAAAGATAAGGCAATCGTCGCGGCCGAACGATTTAGGCAGGCTATCGAAGACGAAGTTTGGGACCATCGGCCAGTGACAGCAAGTTTTGGCGTTGCCACTCTTGACGACTCGGTTGAGTCGCCGCGAGAGCTGTTGATGAGATCGGACTCAGCATTGTATTTCTCGAAGGAGAATGGTCGAAATAAGGTTTCCCACTACGGCGCGTTGCCTCACGATTATATTAAGAAGGTTGGACCTTCTTTCAAACGCGCAGCTTAAAGAAACTTCTTGTTGCGACAAATCATCAAAACGAGACGTCAAAGAAATCAACGATGACGTGACCTATCGCTACATGTGATGTCCTTCGTGGGGGTTAGTACTATGTTCCGTGTCGCCATTTTCGGTTACATAAGCACTTTCTAGCATTTACGGAGGCTAGACTTCTAGAAGGTCTCAGGTCGCTGAGGGAACAGGTTCACTGTTCATGGCCTTTTTGGATAAGCGTTTTGGAGAAATTTAAGTTATCAAGAAGAGAAGAGCAGATCCTCTTGCTCTCGATGTCAGGGCTGAGCGATAAAGAAATCGCTCAAAAGATGACTCTTAGCACGGATACTGTGCGGACCTATTGGAAACGCATCCGCCGTAAGGTGGGTGGTGCAAATCGGTCGGAGATCATTGCGCTAATGGCCCGGCAAGGCATCCAGGACGAGTTGGAAGCAAAGCAATCTCAGTACGATGAACTGATTATCGAGGTTTCGCGAAGAAGGACCGTTGAAGAGACGTTGCGTGTCTACCGCATCGCATTCGACTATGCGAGCATTGGCCAAATGATTATCTCGGCGGAAGACAACCGGATTCGTAACGCGAATTTTAAGCTTGGACGAATGTTGGGTTATAACGAGGTTGAGTTGCTCGGCCATTCTTGGATCGATTTCATAGATTCCGAGGCGGCCTCCGCAATTCCAAGAGAATTGGCCAGAGCAGATTCTACAGGCGAGGTCACTTTTAGATGCACTCATAAGCGCAAAGACGGGAGCAACTTGGAAGTTGAAGTCTATGCCTTCTCCGACAAATCCGGTAACGGTCCACCTGCTTATCGCATCGTCAATTTGATTGAACTGGTCTAGGGTTCGGTAACCGCGAAAGTGAGCCCGGGGGTTCTCCTTGCAGAGAAACCCGCCGGACCCACAGATGTCACCCGCTCTCGAGATGTCTTGGTAAATACCAAGCGCATGCCGGTTCCTTGACGGATGAACAACTTGGAAGCAAGCCCGCAGAGGGATAGCGGGCCGCTCCGTTTTTCGGTCTTAGTTGGGCATCAAGACCTTGTCGACGACGTGGATGACTCCGTTCGACTGCATCACGTCGTAAGTTGGGATGTTTGCGACGTTGCCCTTTTCGTCCTTGATGACGATGTTGGAGTTGCCGTTCATCATGAACCAGAGTGTGCCTCCGGCGACCGTCTTAAGGCTTGCCGTGCCACCGCCAGCCTTGATCAGCTTGCGAAGGGTTGCTGAGTCATAGGTTCCTGAGACCACGTGGTACGTCAGTACCTTGGTCAGCATCTCCTTATTCTCGGGCTTGAGCAAGGTGTCAACCGTTCCTTCTGGAAGATCGCGGAAGGCAGCGTTGGTCGGGGCGAAGACCGTGAAGGGGCCTTTCGTGTTGAGAACGTCGACAAGTCCAGCGGCCTTGACGGCGGCGACGAGTGTTGTGTGATCTGCCGAGTTGAGCGCGTTCTCGACGATGGTCTTCGTCTTGAACATGGCCTGGCCACCCACCATTGGGTTTTGGGCATTGGCTGAGACAGCCGAGACGGCGAAGACCGCGGCAATAGCGATGAGGTTTAAGATTTTGTTCATTTTGTTTACTCCTGTGTAGCGCCGCCCTCGAGCGGCTTGTCTATGTTTTACGCGGCGCCGGTTGGCACGGGGGTAGTTGCGAACAGCCCAAATAGCCAGATGAATAGTGTTTGAGCGCGCAGTGATCGGCAGATGATCGACAAGTGAGCGATTTGGTGTTCGTTCCTAAAGAATGCCCTTGAGCTTCGGGGCAACTTGGGAGGCGTTGAAGCGAATGATTTCGGCAGTCGCTGCGCCGCTGCTGACAAACGGGTCTTCGTCCGCAATTGCCCTAATTTGCTCCTCGTCGTCACCTTGGGCCAGGATGACGCCACCGGTGCGCGGGATCCGCCGTCCGGATACGAGGAACGTGCCGTCAGCGTAATGACCGTTCAGGAAATCCATATGCTGGCGCATTAGCCGGTCGATTTCTTCCAGCGGCTTGACGTAAGTGAGGAGAATTACGAACATCGACTACGGTTTTACCGCTTGTCCTGTCGCGTGAGCCAAGGACGCTCGTGCTTGATCCAGGGAGGCGTCGGCATTCACGTCGTTTGTTTGCGCCGCAACCAGCAGCGCCTGGGCCGTTGTCACATCTACGAAGAGGCCTAAACCTGCCTGATATCGCCCCTGAGCGATGCGAACGCCCTCTGTTGCGTTCACGACTTGGGCGGCCGTAATGACCTTACGCTGTTCGGCGCTCTTTAGGGCCAAGTACGCCTGGCTCACATCGCTGACAACTTGCTGCCCAATCGTGACTAAAGAGGCATTTGCTGATTGGAGGCCAGCCCGGGCTACCTTTAGGGCGCCCGACTGAAAGCCGCCATCAAACAGAGTCCAATTAAGGCTGAGCGAGGCGACGCCACCGGAAGTATCGAGGGGATCGGTTCTACCGTGGGCAGAGCTGCTGAGATCGAGATTTAGCGATGGAGCGTTAAGCGTTCGGGCTGCGGAAAGTCCAAAACCAGAGGCGTCAACGTTCAATCTGGCTGTCTTGATCTCTGGCCGCTGTTTGAGGGCTAAGGTCACTAAACCGTTCATGTCATCTTCGCTGGCGACTGGCTCACGAGAATCTGAAGTTTCGATTGGGGTTCGGGGGTCAATTCCTATGAGTTGGGCAAGGGAGATTCTGGAAGATGTCCGACCTGCTCGCGCCTGGACAAGGGATTGTTGAGCATCGCTAACATTTGCCTCGGCAGAAACTAGATCCGCAGGCTGGCCCACGCCAGCGTTAAGGCGTGCGCGGGCAAGGTCAAGCTGGCCACTTCTACTAGATAGGTTGGCTTCAGCGACTGTGACAAGGTGCGAGTTGGCCACATAAGCGTAAAAGGCTTGTTTGACGTCCAAGACGAGATCGGCCTGGGCTCTGGTGTAGTCGGCATGGGCCGCTCCTTGAAGGGCTTCTGACTGACGAACCTCATCACGCGTGTGGTTGAAGTCAAAAATGAGCTGCGAAATTGATGCTGAAGCGCTGAAGCCTGCCGATGACGATGAAGGACTTCCTGGCTGCGACCTGAAAGATTGTGATCGAGAATAGCTACCGGATACGCCTAGACTGGGATTCAGATTTGAGCGCGCTTCCTCCGTTTTGCCAATCGCCGCAAGAACGCTTGCTGCCGAGATGGCGAGAGACTGCTGATACTTCAATGCGACAGTGGCTGCCTCGGCCGCGCTGATTGGTCTGCTCACGTCGTTAACGGTTGTTGGAGGGAGGGGGATAACAATTGCGGGAGGCATTTGTGTCTCCTGCACGTGGGGTTGAACTGGCGGCGTTTGGGCTAGCGCGTGAATCGCCAATGCACTGAAGGTGGCCACGAAGTATGTTCGATAGATTTTCAAATTCCCACCTCTCGTTGTTTAGGGCTGTGTAAAGGCAATGCTTGTTCCAACTCTCCGATGATGACTCGCTTGCTGCCTCCATCTCCTGAGCAAACCCGCAGACATTCGCCACGGAGTTCGTCAAGCACATCAATAAGCTGCATCTGTCGATCCTTGCTCATGCCATCTAGGACCCGCTGGACGTGGTCTATCCTTTGTGCGCGACGCACATCCATCAACCGTTTTCCCAGGAGACTAAGGCGCAGGATTTTCACTCGCTTGTCCAATGGGTCGTCCGATTTCTCAACCAGTCCCGAACCTTCAAGCCTCTGTGTCATTTGAGTTGTCGCGCTAATGGACATTCCCAGTTCCTCGCCAAGCGATGAGACCGTGTGAGTCTCGGCGTACAGCAGACGCACTATCCGGATTTGACCGATTGTCAATTCCGAGAGCGGGTCTCCCTCCTTAGGGCGGTAGAGCGCTCGAAGCAGGCTCGGAAACAGAGCCTCAAGCCTTTCAGCTAGTGATTCTTGGCTCATTTGGCTTCCTGGGGTGAGGGAGTCGGTCCTTGAGGAGGCTCTGGAGATTTTTCGAACGCGGTGACGCTGGGAGGGACAAGATCTAGCGGAGAGGCCAAATCCTTGTCGTTGCGGCGAAGTTTTCTAGCCAAATCATCGAAGATGGTGTAGACGGTCGGCACGATGAACAGCGTTAGCATCGTCGATGTTATCAAG
>JBBQMJ010000198.1:0-6468 GCA_038328815.1 Fimbriimonadales bacterium
GTGCTAATACGAACTTTACGGCCGTTAGCGACTTAGCCGCCGCCAACGACAATAGCGGAATCGGCACCGGGTCTGCAGGTGCTTACGCGACAGGGTTTGACGTCATGGGCACCATCAATGGCGAAGCCGCAACGGGTTCGGGCCAATTCCTTACTGGCAACGCTGGAAATGCCAAGACCGATGGCCTGCAAATTCAATACAACGGAACCTCGCTTGGCTCGGTCGGCACAATTCAATTCTCGAAAGGTGTCGCGCCTCAAACGAACGACCTTCTGGCCACGTTCACCGATCCTGTCAACGGACTAATTTCAACCAGCAACAACTCCTTGCAGAAGGTGATTGATGGCTTGACCGTCGATATGAATAATCTGGCGGCTGAGATTTCTCAGAACCAGCTAGATTTGCAAAGGAAGTTTGCCGCGATGGAACAGGCTATTAACCAGCTTCAGTCGCAGGGCCAAGAACTTGCCGCTTCGACCGGCAGTACAGTTACGAATACGCCGCCGAAGGCAACGATTCCAACAGGCAACTAAACCCGGGTTAGAACCTGCTCTCGATTGAATAGCGTGACCGCTACTCGCATTGCTACCAAGGCTATCGCGAGGCTCACCGCTACCGTGATGAAGATGCCGCTCCAATCGAATTTGCCGAACATGGATTGGCGAATCGTGTTCGCCGCGTTCAAAACCGGCACAAAGTTCACCCAGCGTGATGAGCCGGCATCGGTGAACCCGATGAACTGGCTAGAAATCGCCGGCATCAAAACGACGAAGCTCACCAGAGTTAGGTAGCTCTGCGCCTCACGGGCGTTGCGTGCATAAGTGCTAACGGCAAGCATGATGCTTGCAAACAGAGCGACAGTTGGCGCCATGACCAATAGAATCACGCCTGCAGCCTGAGGAGTCACGCCGACCCCTTGCTCAAATAGCTTCTTCGTGATTGGCAGATGCAGGGCCGCCATGATGTAAACACCAGCAACGCTGGACATGCTGCTGACCAAACACACAGAACTCAAGGCGTAGAATTTGCACAGCGCAACCTGATACCTCTTCACAGGCGCTATCAACAGCGTCTCTAGGGTGTTCTTTTCCTTCTCGCCCGCGACCAAGTCGCTTACGATGCTCATACCGCCGTAAAACGCCCAGATAACGATCAGGTAGGGAAGGAAACCAATAAGGATCTCGTTGCCTTTGTTCTGGCCGACTTTAACTTCTTCGGTGCTGATGTGGAGTGGCTCTGCTTGGTCCAGAGAGATTCCTTTGGCCGTAAGTAGCGCATTTCGATTTTCTTCGTTTGCCTTGTCGAGTAGCTCCCGCACGTTCGCCATAGCGATTTGGGAGACCTGCTCGCTAGGGTTGAAGAGCGCCTGAATCTTCGTTGGCTCGTGCACTGCAAGCTTCTTGTCGTAGTCCTTTTCGAACTGCAGCACCACGCGTGCCTTGCCATCCCGAACCATCGCTCGTCCTTTTCCCAAGGACTCGACCTGTTCAACGTCCATCCCAGCGGCGCGCATTTTCTGGACCATGGAGTTGTCGGCCTTAACCACGTGGACCTTCACGTTGGATTTCTCGCCTATCGTGCTGAACAGAAACCCGAACAGCACCATGAACATCATGATCATGAACATCGGCCCGAACACTGCCGACTGCCGGACCCGCTTGTCGCGCAGCATCTCCCGGACTTCCTTCAGATAGATGACCTTGATTGGGTTCACTTTGCCACCGCCTCATGTCCGATGAGGTTCAGGAACGCCATTTCCAAACTCGTTGCACCAGCTTCCGCCTTGATGGTTTCCACAGTGCCCTCTGTCCTGATCCTGCCGTCATGAATAACCACTACATGGTCGCATAGCCGCTCGACTTCGCTCATGATGTGGGTGCTGAAGACAACCGTCTTGCCAGCGTCTCGCGAGTCCTCGATAAACTCCATGACGCCCTGGCTGGCAAGCACGTCTAATCCTGCAGTGGGCTCATCAAAGAAGAGTACGGGAGGGTCGTGAAGAATCGTTCTTGCGATGGATACACGCTGTTTTTGGCCGGTTGATAGCTTGTCGCAAAGGCGGTCTTCAAACTCCGAAAGGTCAAGCTTCTCCCGAACAAATTCCCAACGCTCCTTCAGCCGCTCTTCAGAAAGCCCATTGAGCTGGCCGAAGTATTCGATCATTTCCTTCGCCTTCAACCTGCCGTAAAGGGCAGTGGAGTTGGACATGAAACCGATACTTGCACGCACCTTCTGAGGATCCTTCACGACGTCAAAGTCGTTAACGATCGCAGAGCCGCCGGTCGGCTGAATTACCGTCGAAAGCATGCGAAGCAGCGTGGTCTTCCCCGCGCCATTGGCGCCAAGGAGTCCAAGAATCTTTCCTGGGTGGGCTTCGAGGGTCACGCCGTCTACGGCTTTAACAACACCGCGTTTAGGATCGGTGAAGTGTTTTGCGATATCGACAGTGCGGACCATTCGGCAGTGAGTGTACCGATGGGCTTGGCTGGATTAGGACTTTCAGCAACGACAGATCACGCCGTAATGGGTCAAAAGCTTCAGTTTTCTGAGGTTCATATGGAAGTTTTTAACTATTCTGAATCCTAGGCATCAAATATGCGGTAGAAACTTGCATGGCGAACGACAAGCTTCATAAGCTGCCGCATCAAGACCCAGTGACGGGCGGCGAGCTGTATATCAGCGAGCTCGCCAGCGATGACAGTGGCGTCAGTATTCGGGGCAAATTTGAAATCCCCCGCTATGCGCGTTTGGATGGCGAGCAAACCAAATTTCTTGAGACCTTCCTAAAGTGCCGCGGCATGCTCAACAGCATGGAGCGGGAACTTGGAATCAGCTATCCGACCGTAAGATCGCGCCTCGACTCATTGCTGGACGCGCTCGATTTGAAACCGATCAAAGAGGATGCCAAACAAGGCAAGCTCAACGAGAAAAAGAAGAAAATCCTGGACTTACTTGAAAAGGGTGAGATAACGGCAGAGGAAGCCAAAACCCGGATTAAGAATGGAGTGGCAAAGTGAGAGAAGAAGTTCAGAGAATTATCAAACTGGTCCAGGATGGCAAGTTGAGCGCGGAAGACGCTGCAGAGCTCATTGACGCGTTCGCAAGTTCCAACGGCGACGCGCATGCTCAAGAACCGCCCCCGCCTCCTCCGCCTTCAGAGGAACCCCATAAGGACCCATTCAAGTCGCTGATTGAATCCATGGAGCGCCTTGGAAGAGAGGCCAACGACTCCGTCAATTGGAAGGAGATCGCCGGCCAGGTGCGGCAGGGAACCAAGAAAGGCGTAGAAGCCATCCGGCAGGGACTCGAGGATGTATCCAAGGGCAAGGTCAACTTGGGCTGGCTTGGCATGCATGAGACCCGGGAAATAACCCTCCCAATCTCGCTACCAACCGGCAAGACGTTAAAGATCGACAACCCTTGTGGCGATGTCAAAGTCGTCGGCGGCTTCGACGTTGGCAGTGTGACCGCCCACGCCAAGTTTCGCGGCGCAACGATCGAAGACGCCAAGGCGAAAGCCGAGGCCTACACGCTCATCATCGAAGAAAGCGACCACGTGGTCCTTATCAAGCAGCCCGATGTGACCGGACTAACCGTTGATCTTGAGATTCAACTCTCGGGCACCGGTTCGGTAGAGGTTCGCTCGGATTCCGGCGAAATCAGCGTGCTCGACACGATGGGCGCCTGCAGGGTCAATGCCAAATCGGGGAATGTGCGGCTGCGTGGCCTTGATGGCGTTGTCGAAGTTACTTCGGCTAGCGGCAATTTGAGCGTTGAGGACACGATTGCTCCTTCCCTAGTTATTGAGAACAAGTCGGGTGATATCGTGCTGAAGGGCGTACGCGGCAACGTGAATGTGCGCTCGGCAAGCGGCGATGTCACCGCAACCAACTGTTCCAGCAAGGGCATGGCGGTGGAGTCTGTTTCGGGCACGGTTAAGTTAGATCTTGCCGAAGCGATCACGGGCCGAATGGATGTGCGAACGGTCAGCGGTTCTGCGGATATCGCCGTGGCTCCGGGCAGCGATTGCCTGGTGAAGCTATCGACCCTAAGCGGCGTTGTCAGTTGTGAACTCGACCTTGAGGACGAGGCGCAGAGCAACCAGAGAGTGACCGGCCGAATTGGTGCGGGCACAGGTTCGCTAGACGTTAGCGCGATCAGCGGAAACATCAGTCTTCGCCTTCGTGACGCCACAGCCGAGTGAGTTTCGTGGGACAATACAGGCAGCGATGAAATTCATCCTGCCTGTATTTCTAACTGTCCTAGCAGGCTGCGGAGGCAATTTGCCACCGGGCACCACGCCTGGTGAAACCGTGTCAGGCGATTCCGCCTACTATCTCAACAAGCTGTTTCATCCCAAGAAAACGGTCACCATGTCCCAAATCCCCACCGTCGGCTCACGCGCCAAGCCGGAGGCTGTGAAGCAGATTTGGACCTTCATCAAAATGGCGAAGCCAACAGGGAAGAAGGTCGATTCCAACGACTGGGCAACCAAGCGCGACTTGCGTTTGCGGGTAGACGTAGCAGGCAAACCGACCGTTCTCATGGACGCCACCGGCCAAATCGCCTGGGAGCATAAGACCTGGAAGCTCACCGGCAAACAGCTTGGTGACTTCCGCGAGTTTTTGGATCGCGCCGCATTGTCGAACTAGCCGGTAGGGACGCAGTGCCCAGCGACGGCTCCCGAGATGTCATTCCGAACCCCGTGTGGAACTGGGCCTGCGACAAATTGTCGACTTACATATCGGGCAGCGCCGTCGAGGATGCGAGTAGGCGGGGGATGGGTCGTGCCGCCGTTCCGGATATTCTCGCCAGCTAAGACCAATTAACTCTGACTTCTAGATTCCTCGCACGGAACTCGGAATGACGGCCTAATCATCGCGGGTTTTCTTGCGTTACCGACGCTGGGGACAGCGTCCCTACCGTGCTAGCCAGATCGCCGTTGCCCACTCGCCAACACCAAACCGCCCGCAATCAGCACGAGATTCTTGATGATGTACTGTCCCAACAACGTCGGCTCGACCGGAAAGACGGCGAACGTATCGTGCGGGAACAGCGCGAGCGGCGTCAGCGTCCCCGCCATTTGAAACATCAGCAGAAATAGAGCCACTTTCAGATGGCGCCCAGTCAAAAGCAAAGAGCCAATACAGCACTCTAAGACGCCAAGCAGAGGAACGCTTACCGCTGGCTTAACCAGCCCCAATGTCAAAGCGAGGATCGTCTTGCCCGCCAATGCCTCCGCCGGACTGAAGCCTGGGACCAACTTCAATGCGCCAAACCACAAGAAAACGATTCCCAGAGCAAGCCGAAGGACAGTCGTAGACCGCTCCGCGCAAGAATCGGCCAGTCGCTCTAGTCGTGCTTGGAGGGGCATCCCTAAGGAAAGGGCTCGAGCGAAGTTGTCGGACATGCTTGCCCATGACGCTCCCTCGAGCCAATCGTTCAGTCATTCGAGACAACCTGAGAAATTGAACAGACTGCTGGGCACGAAGACTTAGGCAGTTTTGTCGGATCGGCAGTATTATCTGACGTCCAAAGGTGGCCCCAATGAAACGACTCATCCTTCTCGCACTCCTCGCCCTCGCGATTCCAACGAACGCCCAGACTCCCGATGCGCGGATCATGTCTCAGATCAAAGACCATGGCAAAGCCATGGCCGACCTTGAGTACCTCAGCGACCAAATCGGCTCACGTCTAACGGGTTCAAAGAACCTAGCCAGCGCCCAGCAGTGGGCGATGCAAAAGATGAAGGAGTACGGCGCAGAAAAAGTCCACCTCGAAGAGTACGACTTCCCGCGCTCATGGACGCGCGGCATGGATGATCACGCTCGGCTGCTCACGCAAAGCGGCATGCAGCTAACAGTACACGCAATGCCCTGGAACCCTCCGACCCAGGGAACGATTCAAGCCGATGTCGCTCTGCTGAGGGGCAATGCCGATGACCTCCTAAAGGAGATCGACCGATACCAAGGAAAGATCGTGCTGCTAGGCCCAATCTTTCCGCCAAAGAACAAGGCCGATGAATCGAAAGACACGAAGGCAATCTACGAAGGTCTGAAAACTCGGGCGGTGGCGCTCGTCGGCGCTTTTGAGCATGACGATGGCAAGTTCACGATGTTTGGCTCGCCGTTCGATTATTATTTTGAGGAGTTCTTGCCACCTTGGCCAAGGATCCCGTTTGCATTCATCCAGCCAGAGCAACGCTCAATGCTAAGCAGATTGCTTCGCGGAGGCAACAAGGTTCGGATGGAGTTGAACCTCGGCGGCACAACTTCCGAAGGCCCGGTCAAAGAGCACAACGTGGTCGGAGAAATAAGAGGCAGTGAGAAGCCGGATGAAGTTGTAATCGTCGGTGGCCACCTGGATTCATGGGACCTCGGCACTGGCACAACCGATAACGGCACCGGTAGCATCGCTTCCTTGGAGACTCTTCGCACCTTTCACGAGCTTGGCATCAAGCCAAAGCGC
>JBBQMJ010000199.1:0-6447 GCA_038328815.1 Fimbriimonadales bacterium
CAAGAAAGCAGTCAAATGCTGGCCATGATGCACCGGACTATGAAGCACCTTGGCGTGCCCCTGGGCGACTTAGACCATGCCACTCTTCAGGAAGCGACTGACCCAGAATGGCTTGCCCAACAAATCGAAGAATACATTGCGGATTCCGATTCAGGGACTGCCGACGCGTAATCATTAGCTCAGAACGCTCCCCTTTTGGAACCAGTCCTAAAGGGGAGCGTCCTACAGGTGCGGAAGGTTGGGAACGTGCGCAATTCACCTCGTCCTAGCTTTCCCGCTTCAGCGTTGCTTGGACTCAAAGTAGCCTATCAATATCTATAGAGGAGCCCCCTGAGCTAGTTGTTCGAAAGCTACAAAGTGATATGGACCAAGCAGGCAAACCATCTGAGCAACGGCCCAACGAGCCTGCCCAAATATTTGGTAGGTGGGTCCTACTCGTCGAAGATAATCCCGACGACGAGCATCTAGGCCGAATGGCATTCACCGCGTGCAAAAGGCCGGAAGCCCTCCTGGTTGCGCGAGATGGAGAAGAGGCTTTAACGATTCTGCGAGCCAACTGCAATCCGGTTCTGCTCCTTTTAGATCTGAAGCTGCCAAGGCTGTCAGGCGTGGACGTCTTGATCGCGATGAAGGACGATGAGCGACTCCGAGCCATCCCTGTCGTGGTGCTGACATCTTCCGACGAAGTTACCGATGTGGGCGCCTGCTACGACTTAGGATGTAGCGCATTCATCCGAAAGCCTGTCGATTACCATCAATTTATGTCGATCATGGAAGCCACGCTTAGGTTTTGGCTAAGCATCAATCAAACGCTACAGGTGTAGTGTCGTTCAGACTTTGTGATTAGTCGCTTTTGAGGCTGGGCATGCCAGCCCTAAAAGCAAACGTGTCAGGCGCGTACCGGCCTAGGGAAGTTCTCGGCCACCCAAGAACTCCAAACTGCCTCCTCCCGCGTCACCGTGTCCGCAGCTCGATCGCCGTAAAGAAACACGCGGATCGAAAGGCACACCATGCCGCCCATTGGCATAGCAAAGAAGTGCGCAATCCCAGGAGCGGGCTTATTAAGGAGGACGATATCCTCAGGATGCTCGTCGTGGCCCAGATACCTGACCTCGCCAGACATGCTCGGGACGCCAACAGGAGATTCGACATTGGCCCCTACGCCTTTCCCGTCTAGGCCCAAAGCCTTTAATAGCTTCGCCCAGGTTGCTTCTTGGGACTCGGTCGAGAATCCCATGAGCTGGAACGTCTGAGAAGGCTGGCCGCTGAAGTTGGCAAGATACAGGGCCAAGTCTCGGAAGAACGCGCCCCATCCAAGTTCTGTGGATTCGAACTGGCCATCCCATTCATCGGTCTCGGCGAACCAGCTGTGAACGACCCTCACAACGCAGGTTCCCCCGGCGCGCGCCTCGATGGTCCACTGCGTCGCCATAGTTGGCCCTCCTGGCGCCATCTCGGAGCCGTCCGCGCCAAAACTATGGGGCGGGTCCCAAGACGTCAACGTGGAGCTCGATTCCATCCCGGGACCAAAGGAGACGGTGATCTTCCCGCCAACCCTTTCTTCGATCGAGCAGGGAACAAACCAGGAGGAGACTCCTGGCCCGGTGGCAATGGCTTGCCAGACTTGCTCCGGCGTGCCGGGGACTTCAGCTTCCGATTGGACGGATCGCCGTCCCGATGGATCTACTTTTACACTCATGATTGTTCCTTCTCAGTCGGTAACGGATAGGCCACGACAACCAGGCGATGAGCCCGGCCGCCGGGGGCGGTTTCGTCGTGATAGCGCGAGGCAAGGGTCTTGACCGTCTGCGTGAGTTCGCTAGTGAAAGCGGCGCGTTCCTCAGCCGAACGAAACCGAATCTCGGTGTCGATCGAAAGAGTCGCCAAGCCCTTCCCGGCAGCGCTCGCTCGCCGCATCAGGTCGCTGACCTCTTGCACCACACGCGCCGCCAGGGCGATAAGGTAGCTGGCGGAAAGACGATCCACGTTCTTACGCGGATCACACGCCACCGCTCCCATCGCATTCGGCGCAACAATGTATGATGCGGCGGTCGCAACGTACAGCCTCTCGGTCAATCCTCCCCATTTGCGCTGGCCTGATTCCTTTATCAGCCGGTGCGTTTCCAGGGTTTTTAGGTGATAAGTGGCCTTCTGCCTGGCAATTCCCAGGCGGCCAGCCAACGTCGCCGCAGACGCGGGTTGAGACAGTTCCGCAAGCAAGCGGCTCCGAACTGGCTCAAGCGCTACGGTCGCAGCGGATGGATCGTCAATGACTTCCAAATCCAACATGAACAGCATCATACACCTTGACAAATAATATTGTCAATGGTCGGGTATCCTTTCGAAATCATGAAACGCTTGTTGACGGCAGTGCTCTTCTTGGTATCGATGGTCTCCGCTTTCGCCCAGGACACGAGTCCCCCCAAAGAGGTAAGCGATCTCGGTTGGATGGTGGGCACGTGGTCGGGCAGCACCAAGATCGCGTTCGGCGGCCATGAGACAGCCATAAATAGCGAGATGACGATCTCGTTCGACGGCCAATTCCTCAAGACGGTCGCCACTGACGAGTCCAGCGGATCCAAATTGACGAAGACCTCGATGATCGGGTGGGATGTAGCGAAGGGCGAATACGTCAGCTACACGTTCACCAACATCGCGCCAGCGCCCCGCATCGAGCACGGCAAAATGGACGGCGCCAAGCTGGTATTAGTCTCCGACCCATGGCAAGCGGAAGGTATGAAAGCTGTCATCCGCGAGACGGTGTCGAAAGTTTCAGACACGCAATACGGTTTGGTGATGGAGTTCAAGAACGGCGACAAGTGGGTGAAGGGAGTGGACTTCGTCCTAACAAAGAAGTAGAGCCCGCTAGACCGTCAGACCGGGCCGATCGGGTCGATGGCGAGTTCAGCGATCCTGCCCTCCCGGGTGAGGAACACGTAGTCGAACGCATAAGGGCTGCCTGGGAAGTTGCCCGCGACAATCGCACGCACGACCTGGCGCCCGTCGCGCTCCGAGAGCTCCTGAGGTGTCGTGGTCAACTCGTAGGTGGACACCGTCCCCGTCATCCACCCTCGGATCGCCTCTATACCACTCAGTTCCAAATCTTCGCCGTTATCCCACACCACAGCATCAGGCGCGAAAAGGGAGAGAGTTTCCTCGGCATCCGCCTTTGATTTGGCCGCGAAGTAAGCGGCGAGGAGATCGGGAAGGTCCAGACTAGTCATCCTCAAATGTTACTCGGCGCCGAGTCATTTTCCTTGGTGCGGGAATTACGCTCTCGGCCTGAAGATAAACGCGCGCACCTCAACCGGCACCCGGCAGGCGACCGTGGCCTTGCTCCCCCAGGCCAGCGCTTCCTCCATGTCAACGCATTCCAGAATCCAGAAACCACCCATGTGCTCTTTGGTCTCAAGGTACGGTCCGTCGGTGATAACCACCTTGCCATCGGTTTGTTTCCGCAGCGTTTTCGGGCTTGTAGCGTCAAAACCGCCAGCGAAAAATCGGACGCCTGCAGATTCCATCTCTTCGTTAAGTGCGTTAATATCGCGGATCATCGCCTCGCCCTCAATGGACGGATCGTAGTCATCGGGGTGGTGGACTGCAACTAAAAATTTCATAATGCTTTCTCGTTTTGGAGGCCTTCGTGCAGGTCGGCTGCCTGCCTTCACCATATAGTCGAACGGCCAAATCAGAATTCGACACTTGCCCTTAGTTTTTTCAAAGAGGGCTGAGTTCCTTTACGCGCTGCTCCAAAAACCTCCGTTGGGCTGCTTGTGTGGTCAGCGCCAACGCACGAGTATAGGATCCCACCGCCTCGTCAAACCTGCCCAGCCGGCGACAAAATTCGGCACGGGTCGAGTGAGCCATCCCGTAGCCCTGCAGCCCTCCAACAGCAAGAAGCCGATCAACGATGGCAAGACCTTCCTCCGGACCATCAACCATTGCAACCGCCACCGCCCGATTCAGCTCAACGATAGCCGAGGGTTTCAAAGAAAGCAACTGGTCATAACGGCTCACGATTTTCTCCCAGTTCTTATTCCCGTCAAGCGCGCCCTCCATGTGCAGAGCGGCTATCGCCGCTTGCAGGGCATATTCTCCCGGATTTTGGCAGTCCAAAGCGCGAGCCACTGCGGCCAGACCCTCCGCATAGAGACCCCGGTCCCAAAGCCCAAGGTTCTGATTGTCAAAGAGAATCACGTCGCCCCGCTCAGTAGCGCGGGCGGCGCTTCGGGATTCCTGCAACAACATCAGAGCCATCAGGCCAAAAACCTCTGGTTCCGGCAAGAGTTCGGCAAGCAATCTCCCCAGTCGAATCGCCTCCTGAGAAAGCAACCCGCGGGTTAGCGTTTCGCCTGCCGAAGCGTAATACCCTTCGCTGAACAGCAGGTAGGCAACAGTAAGCACGCTGGCCATCCGAATGGGCAGCTCCGAAGCATCTGGAAGCTCAAACGGAATGCGCTCCTCTCGAATCTTCGTCTTCGCCCGAACGATCCTTTGGCCGATGGTAGTGGGTGACGAGAGGAAAGCGTGCGCGATTTCCTCAGTTGTAAGCCCGCAGACTTCTCTTAAAGTAAGGGCCGCCTGTGCCTCGCTGGAAAGGGCCGGATGGCAGCATGTGAAGATCAACCGGAGCCGGTCGTCTTCGATAGCGGATTCGTCGAACGGTGGCAACGGATCGACTTCGCTAAGTTCGCTGTGCTCCTGCAGTGCGGACAGGCGCGCTTTGCGACGTAAGGCGTCAATCGCCTTAAATCGAGCGGTCGAAATCAACCAAGCCCTGGGATTCCTCGGCACGCCTTCTGTATGCCACCGCTCTAGAGCAACAACGAACGCGGCCTGCATAGAATCCTCCGCAACGTCGAAGTCTCCAACAAGGCGGATCAAAGTGGCAAGAACACCTGGCCCTTCAGACCGGAATATTTGCTCAATTTCCTGCCTAACGGCCCGCTGCTCCACTTGTCCATTTTAGCGCGGCGAACGGGGGCCGGGCTGGGCTTGAGAAGCAATGACGCTCGCCACAATGAAATCAAGGATTACCTTCAGCGATTTCAATGAAAACAGCCAAGCGTATACTTCATTCGATGAGCGAGTTAGAGCAAATTCGAGAAAGACTTGCCGCCGTCGGGACCGAGGAAGGTCGCATTGCAGCCCGAAAGTTTGTTCCCACTACAGACCGTGTTTACGGTGTCCGCGTCCCAATCCTGAACCAGCTTGCGCGCGAACTGGACCAAGCTGATTTCACAACAGTTGATGAGCTTTGGGCCTCGGCCTTCTATGAAGAGCGACTCCTTGCGGCGAAGTTACTTGGCCGCCTCGGGAAGAAGAATCCCGAGAAGGGCTGGGAGGTCGTTCAGCGGCTGGCCCGCGACGTAAATGACTGGGCGAGTTGCGATACGCTTGCAACCGAATCGGTCAGGCCAGGATTGAATCGATTTGGAACCACGATCGCCTCTGCCGCCCTTTGCTATCTCGAAGAAGACAATCAATGGCTTCGGCGTTTCGGCTTGGTGGTGCTAACAAACTTTGCTAAGGATGCCTCGCAACGGCCAAGGATCGAGGCAGCCCTGTTGCGCGCATCTGGCGATAGGCGCCCTTACGTCAAAAAGGCCGCCGATTGGCTGCGCAGAGATCTCGATAAATCCATGCGGGCCTAGTCCGCCGCGGAGAGCGATTTGCAAACCTACGAAGTTCGCGAAGAGTGTAAAGGAGATTACGTGAGACCTACTCGAAGACCGGGCAGTAAGTCGTGCACATGAAGGCTCAGTTAATGGCGCTTCTGACCTCTGGCGAATCTAGATGTTGAAGAGCGCGTTTTTGAAGAGCGCGCGCGGCGGATACGCTATCCACCTTTGCCACTCCCCGTATCAAATTTGCCGCCTGTGAGGAAAACAGGCCGGCAACGCCCTGCTCAATAGCCTTGTTGCCCCTCCCAGAAGGGCGGGACGAGTCGTGCTCACTCTCGATGTCCTTAAGTGCCTCGTTGGGGTCACCAATCACATCTTTGGCCCACTTCAACTCACCCGCATCAATAATTCTGTTGAGCTCAAGCATGAGCGACTGGTGCGTGCCATGACCCTGACCCTCATAGAATAGCGACTTAGCAGAAGGGAGGTCATCAATGACGAAATCTATGCTCATCGCTTCCTCAAATAGAAGAGCATCCGAGGGGTCTTTTCGGTAAGAAGCAACCGCCTTGTCTCGGGTCGCCTTTATTGCATCCAGCGCTTTCGGATATTCCTTCGCGAGGTCGGCCCAATCACTCAACGCAAAGGAGAGGCGCACGCCCCCTTGCGCCGGATTGTAGCGCAGCGCGTTCTCGTGGAACCAGATGTGCCGCTCAAGCGACTGCTCATATTTGCCCTCGCGGCGAAACTCCTCAGCGTCATTAAGTGCCTGCTCAACATCGGCGGCAGTGTAGGTTCGCGCAACATCGCCAGACTCGCCAAC
>JBBQMJ010000200.1:0-6444 GCA_038328815.1 Fimbriimonadales bacterium
GATGGCCGAGAGCACCGTTACGTCAGCTAGCCCTTGGGGCTCCATGTCAAGCAGAACTCGCAGGCACTGGCTGGCATATGGAGAATGATCCGTTGCGAAGACCGCTGTTAACCGTCCTTTCTCAGCGACATGCCCTTTGGCGATCAGGACGCTCTGTTGCGCACGGATAATCAGCGCTCGACTGACGCTCCCCATGATAAAGGCACTAGAGCCGTCCCGTGTGCCGGTAACTGCAATAAGTCCAGCGTGAACAGAATCGCCAAATTCCATGAGACGTAAGGCCGGGTTTCCCTCGAGCAAGTGAGTCTCCGCAGAGCTTAGGCTCATCGCGTGGACTGTTAAGAGGGAATCAACAGCACCATTCCCTATTTCCGCAACTGCGCCCCCGCGCGCCCGAACATCAGGGGGCCCCGATTTTGGCGGTTTCTGCTGTTCGACGTGCACAAGATGTCGCTCTTCATCTACGAAATCTAGCCTTTGCAAAAGTCGTAGCGCGGAGTTGCAATGCAATTCGGCATCAACTCCGAGGACCGTCTTCATCACATTGCACTATGCAACAACCGTGGAGCTTATTCCAGTCCGCCATTCCCTGTCCTGGTTAGCAACGACAAGACTGATTTGCCGGGGGCGATGGCGTGGCGTCATGTGTTTCCAAGGATGCCATTGGTTTCCCTGACAACAAAGCCGCGACGTGTACCCAGAGCACAATCTGGCTAACCTGGAGGTATGAGAACGTCACCGGATGTTGCGCGGCCATCAAAACAGGTGGCAATCATCGTGAGTTCGCAATACGGTCAAAGCGCCAAAATCGCGCGCTTCATTAGAGACCGGTTCCTCGTTCAAGGGCATCACGTCTCGCTTTTCAATTTCGCGGCAGACGAGGCACCCGACCTAACAGGTTGCGACACCGTTATCATTGGCGGGCCAGTCTACATTGGCAAATTCTCCAAGCAGCTTACGGTTTGGACAAAAGAGAATGTAGCCCTCCTGAACGACCTGACTTGTGGGTTCTTCTCTGTCAGCCTAAATGCCGCAGACAAACGCCCGCAAGCACGAAAAGCCGACGGCGATCTGATTCGGCTCTTTCTGAATGAATCCTCGCTCAAACCCATGTTTGTTGCGTGCTTCCCAGGGGCGCTTCGCTATCGGGAATATGGGCTCGTGAAGCGGTGGATTCTCCGACGAATCAGCGCCGCCAACGGTGGACCCACGGACACTTCGAGAGACCACGAACTTACTGACTGGATTCAGGTGGCTAACTTTACCGATGCGATCAGCAATGGAGACAACGCGTCTCCTTTCGGGGTCGAAAATCGTTTAGGCGCCTATGCTCAAGCAGGAACGGCTCCTTTGGATCAACTGTCCGCTTAACCACTTAGTCGCCCTCCCAGCCCAATGGGAACATTGGTCCGAAGGCGTTACTTCAAAGGGAGCGGCGGCACCAACCAGGATGTCACGCTGAACGGGTTGTCATCCCGACCGGAGCAGTAAAAAGGGAAGCGCAGGGACCGTTTTTGGTCACGCAGCGCTCTGGTGAGAACGTCGCACTTTCGATCACGATCCTTCCGGATGACGCCCACTAACCAGACACGCCTTCTCGCCATGTGAAATCTTGGGGACAGACCGGAGCAAAAAAAGCCGCCCACTTTTCAGCGAGCGGCATGCATTTGGCTTCACTCTTGTTCGTTATCGGGCGGTATAGCCGCCATCGATCACCAGTTCGCTGCCGGTGACGAACTTCGACTCTTCGGATGCAAGATACAAAATGCCGTAGGCGATGTCGATAGCCTCGCCCAGGTGTCCTAGCGGATGAAGAGACCCGATGGCAACCTGCGCTTCATCCGGGGCCATCTTCTGATCCTTTGCAAATCCCTCAACCATAGGTGTCCAGATAAAGCCTGGATGTACTGAGTTGACACGAATCTTGTCGGCCGCATAGAGTAGCGCATCAGTCTTGGTCATCAATCTGACTGCACCCTTAGAGGCATGGTACGGTGGCACGTCCGGTGCGCCAACCAAGCCATAGATTGAAGACAAGTTGATAATGCTCCCCGATCCGTTTTTTTTCATGTGGGGAATAGCGTGCTTGGTGCAAAAGAACACACCTTTAACGTTCACGTTCTGGACCTGGTCCCATTCCTCTGAAGTGATCTCGTGCGTTGGCTTGCTTACTCCGGCAATGCCTGCGTTGTTGACAAGAATATCGATCTTGCCCCATCGCTGGGCAACGCTGGTGATCGTCTTGCTGACGCTGTCCTCGCTGGACACATCAAGTTTCCAGTATTCGGCTATGCCGCCATTGGCAATGATTTGATCGACCAAATCCTTCGCTTCGCACTCAAGAACGTCGGTGATGGCCACCTTGGCCCCTTCTTTCGCCATCAGTTCACAAGTGGCTCTTCCTATTCCCAGGGCAGCACCGGTGACAATGGCAACTTTGTCTTGAAGTCGTTTCATATTTCACATCTACCGAACTTTACATGCCCATTCTAGTGACTTCCTCTGAGCCTCAGCAAGCCAGGAGTTCTTCGTCATGCAAAGTCACTCCATAGAAACAAGGACCCGAAAAACGCGACTGTGAGCCATGCCGGATTATTACTATCATCCAAGGTAGAAGCCGGGCGGGTACGCAAACGCCCATGGAGCGCAAGAATATGAAAGCCCTTATTGGTCTGGATCGATTCACCGACAACCGGCCAGCCCTTGATCTATTTGCCCGCATTGGTTTTGCTGACAGCCGAATAACCCTTGCCTATGTGATGCCTCCCGCCATACCAGCAGGCTTTCAGCCCATTCCAGTTGCTGCGGGCCAATTTGAGCCGGTCATGGCCGGCCCAGCACCTAAGGCGCCTGAGCTTTCAATTGAGCGCGAAGCACGCCGATTCCTAGAACGCGAGCGGAAACTTCTTGTTGAGTCTGGATTCCGCGCAGATACATTACTGCTGCAGGGCAACCCTGCTGATGTATTGATCGACGAAGCTGATGCCATCGGTGCTGACCTAATCGGTGCCACGGCCACCATTCAGGGAAACCTGTGGTCCGCATTATTGGGAAGCGTTTGTCGCGCTCTAACAATCGGCGCCAGCAAGAGCGTCCTCATAGCAAAGCATGGAGCCACTCCAGGCAAACCCTTTTCGGCGGTTCTCGCAACGGACCATTCCGCCTATTGTGACGATGCAATCGACATGCTGCTCCGGTTCAATCCGATGGGCATCCAACGGCTTACCGTCATGTCAGCAATTGCGCAACGTAAGGCTGAGCTTAATGGTGAGCCGGTTTACAACCCTAAAGAGATTCTGGATAAAACTTGGGGAATTGCCAAGAAATTCGAGAGCTTGCATATTCAATCGGATGCCCTTGTCCGCGTGGAACCTGTGGTCGAAGCAGTCAACAGGACTATGGTAGAACGGAATGCAGACCTATTGATCGTCGCAGCCCAAGGACATGGATTTATCGAGCGGATGCACGTTGGCAGCCTTTCGTTGCACGAAGCAGTCGCAGAAGAATATTCGCTGTTGATCTTGAGACCGGAAAAGATAGCATGATTGGAAGCCTAAACGAAAATGAAATCGATGATCTGCTTATATCCCAGGTCATAGGAAGAATTGGATGCCATGCCGACGCAAGGACATTGGTGGTGCCAGTCATGTTTGCGTACGACGGCACACGCATCATCGGGCATTCTGCTGTCGGCGAGAAAGTTCACATGATGCGCGCGAATCCGCAGGTCTGCTTTGAGGTCGATGAAATTGTTAACTTGCGCAACTGGCGTAGCGTTGTCATTCAAGGGCGATATAGCGAACTCGAAGGGCACGACGCGCCGATCGCGATGAGCTTCCTTATCGATAAAGTAATGAAGATGATGCCTAGCGAAACAGCCCTATTAGGCAGTGGTGGCCACCCGATTCGACCTCAACATCCGACGGGAGAGGGTAATTCAATTATCTTCTGCATTCAGATCGACGAGAAATCCGGGCGATTTGAGCGCACCTAGCAGTCTGCCGGCACCAGACCTCCTAGCAACCTAGCGAGTGAAACCGCTCGCACGCTTCCCTGTCTAACTGCTCACGATGATCGGGATGGGCAATCTCAATGAGGGCACGTGCCCTTTCACGAAGCGATTTTCCATAAATATAGGCAGCGCCGTATTCAGTGACAACGTAGTGGGCGTGCGCGCGGGTCGTTACAACTCCTGCCCCTTCCTTCAAATAGGGCACAATCCGCGAAATTCCCTTCGTGGTAACTGACGGTAAAGCGATGATTGGTTTGCCTCCAACAGAAAGAGACGCGCCCCGGATGAAGTCCATTTGGCCGCCAACGCCCGAATAAATTCGACCTCCAATCGAGTCGGCGCAGATTTGGCCGGTAAGGTCGATTTCGATTGCACTGTTGATGGCCGTTACTTTTTGATTGCGGCGTATCACCGATGTGTCGTTCACGTAGGCAACGTCGAGCAACACGACTTCCGGATTGTCGTCCACAAAATCGTACAAGCGCCTTGTTCCTAGCAGAAAGGTCGAGACGAGCTTGCCCGGATGGACGCGCTTCTTGGTACCGTTCACGACGCCCTTCTCGACGAGCTCGATCACACCATCTGAGAACATCTCGGTATGAATGCCCAGGTCCTTGTGGCCTCCAAGGAACTTGAGAACGGCATTGGGAATTCCTCCAATGCCCATCTGGAGTGTCGCGCCGTCCTCTATCAAGTCCGCACAAAAGCGCCCAATCTTCTCCTCAACCTGACCTGGCGGCGCCAGCTTGACTTCTGGGATCTCTGCGTCTTCCTCGACGAAATGATGAATTTTTGAGATATGAATAAGGCCGTCCCCGTGAACACGAGGCATACGCCGATTGATCTGAGCAACGACAATGCTTGCCTTGAGGACCGCGGCCCGGGTTGCTTCGACAGACACGCCGAGTGAGCAAAATCCATGCTTGTCTGGCGGCGAAACATTAACCAGAGCAACATCAACCGGGAGCACGTTCGTAATGAGGTTCGGAATCTCACTAAGGAAGATCGGCACGTAGTCAGCGCGTCCGCTTTCCACGGCATCTCTCATATTTGGACTAACAAATAGGGCTTTTACGCGAAAGGTATCGCGATACTTTTCGTCCGTATACGGCGCTGGCCCCTCAGTATGTAATTGGATTATCTCGACATCTCGCAGCCGATGCGCGTTCGCGACTAGGCCCCGTACAAGAGCCGGAGGCGTCGCAGCCATGCTATGCAGATAGATGCGGTGCCGAGACTGGACGCATGACAGGGCTTCCTCCGCTGAAACTGGGTTGGAATTCATGCTTTTTTACACCGTCGCCAAATGTTAACTCACTAGCGGTGGAGCTGCGTCGCGGTAGGATTTTGTCGAAGCTAAATCAGGTTCGCACCGAATCGCAACCACTAGCTCCTGGTTCTTCAGATCTCGGTGCACGCTAAAACCATAGGTCTCGAGCGTCGATTTGACCTGCCTATAGTCGCAACCCGTGATGTCGAATCCAAACTCCGGGTCATGGCCAAATTGTGCAACAAGACCTTGCGCAAACCTGGTAGCGGAGACAGTTCCAGCAGCTAAGGCCATATCCCCATGATGATTTGTAACCGAATGTAGCGACAGTCATATAATAGTAGTCCCCAAAAATATGGACATAAATGGGATTACACTGTTCTTGCTGGTGTTTTTGCGAGATGTCTTACAACCTAACCGAGCAGCAACGGAAAATCCTTGCTTCCCTTAGCTCCGGCTACACGGACAGAGAGACCTATCTGCGTCTCGGCATCACAGAGGGCGAATTTCCAACGGCTTGGACCGGCATCAGAGACCAATTTGAAGGCAATATAGCGGAAACCCTTGAGGAGATGGACTTGCGCCACGCCTTTCATCGAATTGAAAGGCGGCGTCTTGAAGCCGAGTTGTGGGCAAGCGAAGCGCGCCTAGTGGCGCTTATGGACACTTCCCCTGAAGCAATCCTCGTCATCAATGGCCAAACCGGCCGAATTGAGCGGGTGAACAACCAGGCAGTGGTCCTCTTCGGTTACACGCTCAAGGAGCTGATTGGACATGCCATGGAGCTTCTCATTCCTTCCGATCTCAAGAAAGTCCATGTGACTTACCGCCAAGGGTTTCTCAACAGCGTTCGCAAGCGCGAGATGGGTTACCACCCGCCTATCCATGCGCAGCGAAAGGACGGAAGTCTAGTCCAGCTAGATATTGCGTTAACAGCAACCGCGGCAACTGAAGACGTCATGGTTGTCTGCAAAGTCGCAACAAATCCCGAAGCGGTAGATGATCGAAGTTCGGAAGCGGACGACAAGCTCCCAGTCGCGGGAAGTTAAACCCGATTTCGCTCGAAGAAGCTTCAAACCAACTTCAAGACCGGCCTGAAAGAGCATTAATAAGGGCACTGGCCGCGACAGCGAGACTGTTTAACAAGGCGATTGAGTAAGAT
>JBBQMJ010000201.1:0-6443 GCA_038328815.1 Fimbriimonadales bacterium
GAGGTCTTTCGCACCATTCCGTCGGAAGGCATCGGCAACGCTTGTAAGAAGGGAGCTACGAAGATAGGCATGCTCTGGCGAAGCGGCAATTCGCGGGCCGATCAGTTCGATTCCAGGCGCTTCAAGCGCACTGCGGTTGCCTAGCGAGTGGCTAATCGTCTGCGTGAATCCAAGCCTGACGAACTGCTCGCGCAATCGATCAACCCTATCTTCAAAGCCAAACACGCCGCCCTGCAGAGTCGCGCCGTGCGGTAGGGCTTCAGGGATTTGATTGTAGCCGTGGACACGGCCCAGTTCCTCAACCAGGTCTTCCTCGCGCACCACATCCGGTCGCCATGTCGGTGGAGTCACCTGCAAGTCGTTGCCGCCACCGGCTACGCCAAATCCAAGCCGCTCTAAATAGCCGCGAGCACTCTCGTTCGAAATCTCCATTCCCAACAGCAGGCAAGCTCGCTTCACGCTCAACTTGATTGCGGCCCGGGTCAAGGGTTGTGGATAGACATCAGCGACGCCCGCAACAGCGCTCTTTCCGCCATCCATCTCGGCAAGGAGTATCGCGAAGCGGTTTAGCGCAGCAACAACGCCAGCCGGATCGACGCTTCGCTCGAACCGGTAGGAAGCTTCTGTCGATAGACCAAGCTGCTTTCGCGTGCGCCGAACGGACGTATTTTCGAAATGCGCAGACTCCAAGAGCACTCGACGTGTACCATCGGTAACTTCCGTTTCAAGCCCGCCCATAATTCCCGCCGCCGCAACTGGCCGCGATGCATCGCAGATCATCATCTGATCGGGCCGCAGCTCATGTTCGTTGCCATCAAGCGTCGTAAGCTTCTCGCCCTGTTTGGCCCTGCGCACCACGATGCGACTTTCATTCAATTTGTCTTGGTCGAACGCATGGAGCGGCTGCCCGATTTCCAACATCACGTAGTTGGTTAAGTCGACCAAGGCGCTAATGGGCCGCATACCGGCCTGTCGCAATCGCTTCTGAATCTTCTCAGGCGAGCCACCTTTCGGAACATCAGTGAATAGCCGAGCCGCATAGCGAGCGCAGTCCGGCGTTTCGATCGCAACTTGCGCGCCGTTACTCTTTCCTTCGTCGGGCATCGGGAATCGGGCAACTGCCTGTTTGTAAAGCTCCGTTGGCTTCGCCGCCTCGTCCTTTGCAAGGACTTCGCGTGCAAGACCGAACACCGAAAGCCCGTCGCCACGGTTAGACATCACTTTGATATCCAGCACCGAATCGCCCTCGACTTCCTCAATGCCCTCCAGTTCAAAACCAGCCATGGTCAGTAAGTCGCCAATGGCCACCGCGTCAAGGCGCGTTTCCACAAAATCGCGCAGCATCTGATAGGGGAATTTCACTGGAACTGCTCCAAGAACCGCATATCGTTCTCAAGAAAATTGCGAAGGTCTTCCACGCCGTAGGCAAGCATCGGTATTCGCTCGACACCCAGGCCGAACGCAAAACCTGAATAGCGCTCCGTGTCGATGCTGTAGCGTTCAAGGATATTCGGGTGGATTAATCCCGCGCCCCCCAACTCCAGCCAGCGACCATTGGAGAACTTAGGCGAAGAAATCGCATAGTCGACGCCCGGCTCGACGAACGGGAAGAAGTCGGGTCGAAACCTAACTGTCACGTCTTCGCCAAACATTGCCCTAGCGAAATGACCAAGCGTCCCCTTCAGATCCGCCATGCTAATAGCTTCATCAACCATAAAGCAGTCAACTTGGTGGAAGGTGTGCGAGTGTGTACGGTCCACCGCCTCATTGCGGAAACATCGGCCGATCGTGAAGGCGCGAAACGGAGGCTTCTGGCTCTCAAAGATTCGACCTTGCAATGCCGTCGCCTGCGTCCTCAGAAGGTGGTCTTCATCGATGTAAAACGTGTCCTGATCATCCATCGCCGGATGATCTTTTGGATAGTTAAGAGCGTCAAAGTTATATTTAACTTCCTCCAGTTCGGGCGATTCGTAGTACCGAAACCCCAGCCCGCCCAAGACCTTCTTGATCTTGTTCATAGCCTGCTGAAGCACGTGCTCATTCCCAACCCGCAGCGGCCGGCCCGGCATCGTTACGTCGATCCGCTCGGCTTCGTAAAGCGAAGCCCGCTCGTTTTGTTTAAGTTTGGCTATCCGAACATCAACAAGTTCCTGGAGTCGCCGCTTCGACTCGTTGATCTTCTGGCCAAAGGTCGGCTTCTGTTCTGGTGGTAGCGAGCCAATCAGACGCGACAGCCCGGTAACCTGGCCATTCTTGCCCAGATACTTGATCTCGAGCTCCCGCAACTCGGCGGTGCTGCCAGCCCCATTTATCTCGGCTGACGCGAGCGACTCAACTTCCTCGACGCTTTGCATGAACCATTAAGTAAGGCCTAATCGCCCCTCCTAAAGCAAGCGGCAGATGGCGCTAGATGCTTGTTATTTGGTGTTCAGGGTGTGTGATGATCTAATACCGAACACCCAATACCCAATACCTTTGAATTAGGGATGCGCGCTTTCCGGTAGTGGAGGCGGTCCACCGCCTGCGCCAAGCGCCTTCTGCCTGCCGCGCGGCATCCAAACTACTGCGCTGATGCTGTCCGACTGGATCATCTCCGTCCCGACAGCCCGCGGCCCGCCGGGCAGTTGAGCCGCCGAGGACTCGCTAATCGCCACGCCGCCAACCGGGCACACCTTCTGCAAATGGGCCGCCAAATCAATCACTTGCGCAAAGTTGACCGACGTGATATCGCCCGCGTCGGGCGCGTTGACTTTGCCTGTATGAATTCCCACCCGCAACGTCAACGGCACACCGATTTTGTTTCGGTGGGTGTTCACTTCGATAATTCCCGTCTGGATCGTCCTCCCCGCTCCAAACGCTTGATGCGGCGTGTCAAAAGCGCACGTCACGCCATCACCGGCCGTGGAATGAACTCGACCGCCATATCGGCTCGTGATCATGTCGATGAAATTGTGATACTCGTTGAACGTGAATTCGATGCTGAGCGGGTCGGACATCTCCTTCATCTTGGTCGAGCCAACAATGTCCACGCTCAGGAACGTAATGCTCTGCTCGCCCGAACGCAACTTATCCTGAAGGTCAACAAGCTGTCGGAGCAAATCTTGCCTTTCCTTAATCGGATCTTTGAGTCCTAGACGGGCGCGATATTTATCGACGAGCGCGTGCAGGATTCCGCCGCCAATTCCCCCTCCTGCGATGCACAGGAAAAGCATATTGGTGTCCGGCATATCCTTTAGCCCGACCATCGAGCCAACGGCCACCGCAACGGAGAATGCGGTTCCAAACAGAATGGCGCCGGTAACTGCCGCCGACTTGTTATCTTTGCTGACGCTAATGTTGTAGAGCCCAAAGGTCACCAGCAGGATCTTGACGATGTCGAAGAGCGGCCCGGCGTTGTAGGTAATCACCTTCGACAGTGAGCCGAAGAACACCGCGAAGACTTGCGCCAAGCCGATCGCGAAACCTACGAGCCCCGAAGAAACATGGCGTCGCACGTTCGGTTGAAGGCTTAGGAATGCGGCGCGAATTCTGGAAGTCGGTGCCTGCTTAACCGTGTCTGCATGGATCTTAACAGCAAGCCGGACGTACTCTTCGGGTGCGCCACTAACCTCTGCAATGGCGGCTATCGCAGAGTCGTCAAGGACGCCGCCTTTTTCGGCACGGAGGCGTTCGGCCATGCCGACCATCTGTTGGATGCCGTCTTCGGTAAGCCCAATATGAGTTTCTAGGCGGGTTTCCAACACATCCACTCTAGTTCGGATTGTACTACCTGGCCAACTCGCCAAGGGGTTGCAAGAGCGCCAACGGTCCCAATCGGCTGGACTTTAGCGGCCGCTGACGTTCTCGGAACCAGTGTTTCCTTCGAAACTCTCGCCCGCATGCGGCATGCTGACGTCCTCAACGGCAGGGCCTCTATCGCCCTTGTCGAACAATACGTCTTCTCCACCAAGCGGATACTCCTTTCGCAGAGGAAATCCCTTCCAATCGTCGGGCAGCAGGAAGCGCTCGCCAACGAGTTCGTTGCCTTCGAAGACGATTCCGTACAGGTCGGCAATCTCTTTCTCCGGATACTCAGCGCCGGCATAGACATGCATAGCTGTCGGCACTTTCTGCCCGTCATCCACGCCAATCTTCACAAAAATTCTTGAATAGTGCTTAACCGACATCAGGTTGTAGACAACTTCGAAACGCTCGGGAAGGTCTCTGTCGTGCTCCCAAGTCGAATAGTCCACACCAAGGCACTCGCTGAAATAGCCGTAGTCCAGTTCAGCGTCATTCTTGAGCAGAGTGAGAACATCCAAAATGCTCTCGCGCTTTACGATCAGAAATGTGTCGCCGTGCGACTCCTTTGTCTTGATGAGGGCGTTTGGCAGGGTAGCGTTGACCTTGGCAATCTCTAGTCGCTCGGTTCCAACCATCGGCGCTGCCATTTAGCTGCCACCGCCTACAGCAGCCGGCTTTAGAGCAATACGGTTCTCTAGTATTTCTTCACCCGTCTGGCCAAGTTTTTCGGGTTCAAGGCCGGTCGTCTCGTCCCAGTCAATCGCCCCAACCCGAACAGCGTAAAGGTAACCAAGCACCCAGGTGGACATATAGCTTAGGAATTCAATAAAGCTGAACTGCATGAAGGCAGGATCGGAATGCTTGTAAACCGTCATCCAGCTCCACAGGAACACAACTTCGATGTCGAACAGGATGAAAAGGATAGCCACCAAATAGAACTTAATCGGAAACCGCTCGCGCGCCCCGCCAACCGGCGCAACACCGCACTCGTACGGCGCGGATTTGTAAGGTGTGTTCTTCTTTGGTCCCAGCACCCAGCTAAGGGTTACCATGGCCCCGCAAATAAGGCTCGCCACCAAGATCAGAACGACGATGCCGATGTACTGCCCCTGCATAAAGAAAATTCTACCTGTCGCACAGCCGACCCGTTCAAAATCGCGTGTAGGCGGGGGATGGCTCGTGCCGCCGTTCTGGAAACATCCTGTTCGACGTCACCGCAAGCTAAACTCTATTCCAGATGACGTTCGCGCAAATGATCGAGCCGCTGCTGTACGGCCGCGACCTAGATGGAACCCAGGCCCACGACCTGATGGTGTATCTCACCACCGGCGAAGCAACCGACGCTCAGATCGGCGCCGTCGTCTCAGCTCTGCGCATCAAAACCTGCACGGCAACCGAGCTTGCGGGCTTCGCCTCCGTCCTCCGCGAGCAGTCTCTTGGCCCTAAGCACGAATTCCACGACCTCGTTGATACCTGCGGTACAGGTGGCGGCGCGCCATCCTTCAACATCTCTACCGCGGCCGCCTTCGTCTCCGCTGCGTGCGGCGTGCGCATCGCGAAGCACGGCAACCGCGGCGTAACTAGCGCCTATGGCAGCGCTGATGTCCTTGAAACCCTCGGCGCTCAGATTCAAACTGAAGAAAGCGTCCTTCTTCGCATGCTTGGCAATGTCGGCCTCGGCTTCATGTACGCCCCGGCCCACCATCCAGGGATGAGGCATGTCGGCAAGGCTCGAAAAGAACTCGGCTTCCGCACTGTTTTCAACCAACTCGGCCCTCTCGCCAATCCGATCGGTGCCACGCGCCAACTAGTTGGCGTTTACGACCCTAAGATCGCCTTCTCTATGGCCGAGGCTCTTATGAAGCTGGGATCTGAAAGGGCCCTCGTCGCCCACGGCGAAGATGGCCTCGACGAGGTTTCCCCAGTCAGCGCAACCAGGTTCGCTCTGCTATGGGACGGTGAACTCAGTGAAGGCATTCTCACCCCCAAAGGTTTCGGCATCGAACCCGTTTCAGTAGCAGCAATCCAGCCCGGCAAGACCGCCGACGAAAACGCCGCCCTGCTTCGCGAAGCAGTCACGGATGTCGATTCTGAGAGATCACGCGCTGTTTTGCCGAGCGCTTGCTGCGCTATATGGATCGCAGGCCTCGCGCCCGACAGAAGGTCGGCAACCGAGATGGCACGTGAATCAATCAAGTCCGGCGCGGCCAGGGAAAAGCTTGAGTTCTTCATCACGGAGAGCAAGCGCGCGTGAGTGTTCTTGAGCGAATATTTGAGGTCAAGCGTCGCGAAATCGAAGCTGCCCGCTCCGAAGTTTCACTCCACGAAATCAAGGAGCGCGCAGAGCAAGCGGACCCGCCAAGAGGCTTTCTAAACGCCCTGTCAATCAAGAAGGACTTGGGCCTTATCGCTGAGGTCAAGAAAGCAAGTCCATCTAAGGGCCTTATCCGTGCCGATTTCAACCCGAGGGAAATTGCGGAAGCATATGAGAAAGCGGGATCCACGTGCCTAAGCGTCCTAACCGACGTTCCTCATTTCCAGGGCTCCCTTGAAAACCTCCGCATAGCCCGGGCGGCGACTTCCCTCCCCTGTCTCCGAAAGGACTTCATCTGCGACCCGTACCAAGTCTATGAGGCCAGGGCTTGGGGCGCGGACGCCGT
>JBBQMJ010000202.1:0-6441 GCA_038328815.1 Fimbriimonadales bacterium
AATCGATTCGTCCTGAATCGCCTTGTCGTAAAGCTCCTGTGGCTTCTTCCCACTCTTCTTGAAGTATTCAGCCGGAATCACTAATCCAATGCTTGTCCGTGTAGGGCCAAGCGGAATGAACCATATCCAGCCGTAGCCAAGGCTCAGCACCTGAATTCGCGTTGCCCCTCCGCCAATTTTAACTGCCCATTCAGCGTTCTGCCAGTAATCCCAAATCGCGATATTCCGCAGCGTTGTTGGGTAATTACAGCCCACCCCCATGGCGCGGCGCAAGATTCCACTGGTCCCTGAGGCATCGATATAGTGCCAGGCCGTGACCTCGGTTCCATTCTCCAGTGTCAGGCTCTTGACCTTATCACCATCACGGTTAACGACCTGGATCTTGGTGCCCTCATGGACGTCGCACCCCATCTCCTTCGCGTGATCCAGCAAGATCTTGTCGTAGATGGATCGATCAACCTGAAATGCAGTAGCTAGCCGTTGGCCCTCGTACTTTGCTGGCCTGGGCTCGTCCTTGAACTGGTCAAAAGGATAGAACTCGAAGTCCCAAAGTTCGGGTGTCTTACCCCAGCGGTATGTCCCGCCGATCTTGATTGGGAAGTTAGCCGCCTCAATCTTGTCCCAGCAGCCCATCTCATCAAGCACTTGCACGATGCAGGGAAGCTGGCTCTCGCCAACATGGTCGCGAGGAAAAACTTCGCGCTCGAAAATGCCAACCTTTATGTCCGGCTCGTACTTCTTCAGTAGTGTGCCGGAGGTCGAGCCCGCGGGACCACCGCCGATAATTGCAACGTCATACTCTTGGGTCTTTGCCATTGTAAAATCCCGACTAAATTAGTGCGATGTGCCTTTCGGCAAGAGGCATATCCACGCTACTTGATATACAGCGTGTACTACAACAATTAGTAATTGCGCTCCGGGCCGCAATAAAGGCCAATCGTGAGAATCTAGCGACTCAAAGAGCAAAATTCAAGGTCGAAAATTTGCCTCTGCGAACTAAGATTAAAGTAGCCAACAATTGGAATAGCTCGATGACCCAAACACTTGATCTACCACTCATAGGACTTGACGAAACATTTCCGGATGCCGTCTTCGTGTTGCACCACCCGTCCAGCGGACGCTATGGCTGCTTCTGTCACGACGGGATCCACGGCCTGGCATGCTTCAGTTCAGAAATGGGCGCCTTCCGATTTGCTGAGTGGATTGAACTCAGTGGAATGATGACCGTGGAACTGAGCTTTGACGAAGCCCGAGACGTCGCTAAGGGTCGCCCCTTACCAGTAGTCTCCCTGATGCTCCTAGATTTCCTTAACGACCTCCAGATCCATTTCGTACGTTAATTTCCGAATAGCCATCCTAATCGAACGAGGTCTCGTTGCCGAAAGGCGCGAGACCTCGTTTTGTTGTCCTCCGACCTTTCACCTTTCACCTCTGACCTACCTCTTCGCAGCAAAATCCTTCGCGACTACCATATCAAGCTGCAAATTAGCGGCCCGAATGCGCATACAAAGCACCTGGCCAAGGTTGAGAAGCATATTCTTGGCCATCACCGGATCGGCATCAAGGAGCCTCCACAGTGCCGCAGAGGGAATAACCGCAACCTGAGACTTACCGACACTCGCAACGGTCGCCGAGCGAGGCTTATCATCGAGCAGCGAAACCTCACCAATGATGCAGCCTGGTCCGCCTTCGGCTATCTTCTCGCCCGAAAACGTGTTGACCCGCACCAGCCCCTGAATCACAATCATCAAATCGCTCTGCTTGTCAAACTGCCGAACGATCGTGTCGCCACTCTGAAATTCCTTCACCGTGGCAATGGAAGCGACTTTGTCGATCTCCTCTTTGCTCAGACCTCTCATCAAATAGTTGCTCTGCAGAACCTCAGTTAATGCCAAGTTAGCCACCCCTTTTCCTGATTGTGCTGCAATGACAGCGAATGGCGCAAGGACAAATGAAAAGATCAGGCCCCGCTTGCGGTGCCTGATCTTAGTAAAGCGGCCTAAAGCTCAGTTAGGCGGACTTGCGTCGGCGAAGCATTCCAATAGCGCCAATGCCCAAAGCAACCAATGAGGCAGGCTCCGGAACTGCATTGGGCGTCGCCTTGGTGGAACCAATATTGGCTAGACCCTGGAGGTGTAGTAGCGCCTCAGCCGGACCGTTAACTCCATGAGGCGTAGAGTACGCCACAAATGAATTCTCAGTAAGGCCAGCCTGGTGCAGCGTCCAGGTAGCGACCGCAACATTTGGTGTTGCCGTAGGTATCAGGTGACCGCCGCCGATTGGGAAGCCAATTTCGATATCAAACTTGGTACCCGCGTCGGTATGTCCATCCTCGCCAGCCGAGAAGTTGCCGATGTGGAATTGATTCAAGATCGTCATTCCAACAGGGTCGGCAACAGTGTTTAACTCCAGCGCGCCCAGGAAGTTTCCGCTCCCAAAAGGCATAAGATTAGTAATTCCAAAATCTACGTCGCCGCTATTAGCGCCGTTCTTAATGGTCAATGTCGCCCAGGGGCCGGGAGTTGCAAACACCGGCTGGCCAGCGTAGACGCTGGAAAACTGCCAAACGATTGTGGCGTGTGCGGAGCTGGCAATCGCCAGACATGCTCCCGCAATGATTAAGCTTGATGTTCTCTTCATATATGCACCGAAATTCAAAAGGAAACAGGGCCACTAGGCAGCCCAAGATTTATAACATTGTAATCATCATTCGGACCGATATGATAATTATATGATTAAGACCAGTATTTGTACGGATATAGAACTGGTAACCAGGATGAGAGCAAAGCACATAGCCGGGCACGCTTAAAGCGCCGCCCGGCTAGCAAGGGTCAGGTAAGTGCCTTATCTTCGTCGCTTGCGGAGGAAAGCAAGCGCGCCAAGGCCAAGCGCAGTCAGTGACATGGGTTCGGGAACAGCGTTGACCGTTGCCGATCCGCTACCTCCGTCCAAGGTGTAGGTGCCGGTGAAGGAGTAGTAGCCGATATTTGCCGCTGCCTGGTCAATCTTGTCCTGCTCAGTAGCACCTGGATCGGTGTCATAGACCGCATAGGCGTTTCCAGACCCTCGGCCAACGAGTTCATCAACAAGCTGGGTGTTTGGCCCCGAAGTGACAAAGGTATCGCCACTCGGCCCGTGAATCACGCCCATATAGCTACTGCTGTAGTTAAAGGAGCCCGCAGAAAAGCTGAAGCCGAGGCCGTTGAGGGGATCGCTACTAACGGCATCGAAGGCGAGATCGGCAATCGCAAACTGAGTTCCGTGGCCGTTGATCACGACTCCAAAATGAAGTCGGTTGCCATATTCACCAGCGAATGGAGCGCCGAAGTCGACACCCGGATTCGCGTCGCCATGCCAAGAGTTGAACCCAGTAACGATGTTGTCCTTAACGTTAATTGGGCCTGTAACAGCTGCATAGTAATCTGGCGAACTAGGGCTACCAAACGTGCTGAAGCCATTATATAGTGCTGTAACTGCGTTGCCTACGTACCCGGCCCAGTTAGGCGAACCAAAAGCGTTTGGAGCGAGCGATGGCGTCACCGTGATTGTCGGCGGACCGCCAATGGCTTGTGCAGAGCTGATTACGAAGAGCGAAAGAGTTGGCAAGAGTAAGCGGATGTGTTTCATGTCTCATTGGTGTATTGTCCGCGAACTACGGGAATGTGACATGAATTACTTGGCTGCAAATCTTTAGTGGTTGATAGACTATCGATATTGCGCCAAGGAACAGGGCATTGTGGTGTTGAGGCATTAGGGCGTTGGAGTGTCAAGGGCGAACAGCCAAGGCATCGTCCGGAACAACACCTTAACACCTCAACGCCTTAACGCCGCACCCCTCCATTAGCACTCTCGCCCCCTTTTTGCCAAAATCTGTTGACGATGCAACGCCCAGACGAGTAGAATTTAGCAATCAAGTCGCAAGACTGCTAACTGATTTCAAAATCTGGAGGAAACATCTATGGCAAATCTAAAGCCACTAGGCGACAAGGTCGTCGTGCAGCTCATCGAGCAGGAAGAGAAGACCGCAAGCGGCATCTACCTACCCGATAGCGCAAAAAAGAAGCCCCAAGAAGGCAAAGTAATCGCCACCGGCAGCGGCCGAGTGCTCGATAACGGCTCCCGCAACACCCTCACCGTCAAGACAGGCGACAAGGTCCTGTTCAGCAAGTACGGCGGAAACGAAGTAACGATCGACGGACAGGACTACACGATCCTGGACGAAGAACAGATTTACGCGATTCTTAATTAGGTCAAAAGTCAAAAGTCAAGGGTCAAAAGGAAGAACATGAGCGAGAGAGCGCAGAGCTATCGAGAACTGGAGATTTGGCAAATGGGAATGGAGATCGCGGAAGCGACTTATCGCCTTACTGCCGACTATCCGGCGGATGAACGATATGGGCTGGTCTCGCAAATGCGTCGTGCTTCTGTTTCCATTCCTTCCAATATCGCGGAAGGCTGGGGGAGAAACACTCAAGGGAACTTAGCCCATTTTGTGCGGATAGCGCGAAGTTCGGGCAATGAACTCGAAACCCAACTTGAACTTTCAGTCAGATTAGGTCTGATCAGACTAGAAGGCGATACGGTTTCCAAGCTCCTGAATGCATTTGGACGGAAGAGCTTCATCTTCCTGGCCAAGCTGGAAGCAAGCGGCGTTCGCGAGGAGACAGCAAGCTACAACCTAGACCACGCCCCCTTTGACATTTGACATTTGACATTTGACATTTGACATATACCCCCCATCAGGAGAACCCCAATGGCAGCAAAAAATTTACTTTACGATGAGCAAGCACGACGTGCCCTGGAGCGCGGCGTTAACAAAGTCGCCGACGCGGTGAAGGTCACCCTCGGCCCTAAGGGACGCAACGTCGTCCTCGACAAGAAGTGGGGAAGCCCCACGATTACCAAGGACGGCGTCACCGTCGCCAAGGAAATCGAACTCGAAGATCCTTATGAGAACATGGGCGCCCAGCTCTGCAAGGAAGTCGCCAGCAAGACTAACGATGTCGCAGGCGACGGCACCACCACCGCCACCGTACTCGCTCAGGCAATCGTCAACGAAGGCCTCCGATACGTCAGCGCCGGTGGCAACCCCATCGCCGTAAAGCGCGGCATTGATAAGGCTGTGGAAATCGTGATCGCCGAGATCAAGAAGGCTTCCGCGCCAATCAAGGACAAGGAGCAGGTCGAATTCGTCGCCACCATCGCAGGCAACGACAACGAGATCGGCAAGCATGTCGCCGAAGCTATGGACAAGGTAGGCAAGGACGGCGTTATCACCGTTGAAGAGAGCAAGGGCCGCGAGACCACGCTTGAAGTGGTTGAGGGTATGCAGTTCGACCGTGGGTACGTCAGCCCCTACTTCGTCACCGATCCCGAGCGCATGGAATCCGTCCTCGAGAACCCCCTGATCCTCATCCACGAGAAGAAGATCAGCTCCGCGCAGGATTTCCTGCCGTTCCTCGAGAAGGCCGCCGCTACCCGCCGCCCGCTCCTCATCATTGCTGAGGACATCGAAGGCGACGCGCTGGCCACCATCGTTCTCAACAAGATCCGAGGCGTCCTGCAGATCGCAGCCGTCAAGGCTCCTGGCTTCGGAGATCGCCGCAAGGCCATGCTCGAAGATATCGCCACCCTAACAAAGGGCAGCTTCATCTCCGAGGACCTCGGAACCAAGCTTGACAACGTCGGCATTGAAATGCTCGGCACCGCCAAGAAGGTTGTCATCACCAAGGAAGACACCACGATCATTGAAGGCGCCGGCACCAAGGCCGAAGTCATGGGCCGCATCTCGCAGATCAAGGCTCAGATCGAGAAGACCGATAGCAACTACGACCGAGAGAAGCTCCAGGAGCGCCTGGCCAAGCTTTCCGGTGGCGTTGCCGTCATCAAGGTTGGCGCATCAACCGAAACCGAGCTCAAAGAGAAGAAGCACCGCTACGAGGACGCCCTGTCCGCCACGCGAGCTGCTGTCGAGGAAGGAATCGTCGCCGGTGGTGGCGTAACCCTCCTGCGAGCCGCAACGGCGCTCGGCAAGATCAAGGCCGAAGGCGATGAGCTGACCGGTTTGAACATCGTGAAGCGCGCTCTTGAAGAGCCCCTGCGAACGATCGCGACGAACGCTGGACTCGAAGGTTCGGTAATCGTCAACGACGTCCGAAACGCCAAAGAAGGCTGGGGCCTCAACGCGGTTACCGGCGAAATCGTCGATATGGTGAAAGCCGGCATCGTCGACCCAGCCAAGGTAACCCGCAGCACCATCCAGAACGCAGCATCCATCGCAGGCCTAGTCCTAACGACGGAAGCCCTGGTAGTAGAAAAGCCCGAGCCTAAGAAGTCAGGCGGCGGAGGCGGCATGCCAGGTGGCATGGGCGGCATGGACGACTACGGTATGTAATTCGAGCCTCTCGGCTGGAATTGAGCAGAGCCTCCAGGCGTCGCCTG